>NZ_JAYKTX010000002.1:0-256771 GCF_036913615.1 Companilactobacillus miaonis
ACCTGTTCCCATGCCGAACACAGAAGTTAAGCTTCTTCACGTCGAAAGTAGTTGGTGGGAAACTACCCGCGAGGATAGATAGTCGCTACGCTGTTTCATGATGGAGGATTAGCTCAGCTGGGAGAGCATCTGCCTTACAAGCAGGAGGTCACAGGTTCGATCCCTGTATCCTCCATTCATCATGAGCCGTTAGCTCAGTTGGTAGAGCATCTGACTTTTAATCAGAGGGTCGACAGTTCGAACCTGTCACGGCTCATTTGCAACATATATAACACACCATGCGGGTGTGGCGGAATTGGCAGACGCGCTAGATTTAGGTTCTAGTGTCCAGTGGACATGAAGGTTCAAGTCCTTTCACCCGTATTCAATATTGTTGTTGCAATATTGGGAAACATTCAGTATAATATGAAAGTTACGTATTTTATGCCGACTTAGCTCAGCTGGCAGAGCATCTGTCTTGTAAACAGGGGGTCGGAGGTTCGAATCCTCTAGTCGGCATAATGCGGAAGTAGTTCAGTGGTAGAACATCACCTTGCCATGGTGGGGGTCGCGGGTTCGAATCCCGTCTTCCGCTTTCATTATAGTAACGCCGGGGTGGCGGAACTGGCAGACGCACAGGACTTAAAATCCTGCGGTAAGTAATTACCGTACCGGTTCGATTCCGGTCCTCGGCACTATAATGAATATGCACCTATAGCGCAATTGGATAGAGTGTCTGACTACGAATCAGAAGGTTGTAGGTTCGACTCCTACTAGGTGCATTGCTCCAAAAGTATTAATCCTCGGGAAGTGGCTCAGCTTGGTAGAGCACCTGGTTTGGGACCAGGGGGTCGCAGGTTCGAATCCTGTCTTCCCGATAGCAACGAAAGTTGTTTTCTGTACGACATGTTTTATGGCGGTGTAGCTCAGCTGGCTAGAGCGTCCGGTTCATACCCGGGAGGTCGGGGGTTCGATCCCCTTCGCCGCTATTCTTCCGGACCTTTAGCTCAGTTGGTTAGAGCAGGCGGCTCATAACCGCTCGGTCGTAGGTTCGAGTCCTACAGGGTCCATCTATAAGGACCCCATTTATGATGTTTATTATTATCGCGGGATGGAGCAGTCTGGTAGCTCGTCGGGCTCATAACCCGAAGGTCGTAGGTTCAAATCCTGCTCCCGCAATTGGTTTTAAAAATATTTGGTTCCTTGGTCTAGTTGGTTAGGACGCCTGCCTGTCACGCAGGAGATCGCGGGTTCGATTCCCGCAGGGACCGTTAATAGATTTATCTATTAAAATGATGTCGCAAGGTTTATGCGGGTGTAGTTTAGTGGTAAAACCACAGCCTTCCAAGCTGTTGTCGCGAGTTCGATTCTCGTCACCCGCTTTGCCACTGTTATGGGCCTATAGCTCAGCTGGTTTAGAGCGCACGCCTGATAAGCGTGAGGTCGATGGTTCAAGTCCATTTAGGCCCACTATGTCTGGAGAAGTACTCAAGTGGCTGAAGAGGCGCCCCTGCTAAGGGTGTAGGTCGCTAACGCGGCGCGAGGGTTCAAATCCCTCCTTCTCCGTTTTTATATGACCCGTTGGTCAAGTGGTTAAGACACCGCCCTTTCACGGCGGTAACATGGGTTCAAATCCCGTACGGGTCATTGGTGCTAGTCACCAATAATTAAATAGTTTTACGTTTTAAGCAATGGAGGATTACCCAAGTCCGGCTTAAGGGAACGGTCTTGAAAACCGTCAGGTCGCGAAAGCGGCGCGTGGGTTCGAATCCCACATCCTCCTTAGTGGGTAGCATATATTTTTATTATCGCGGGATGGAGCAGTCTGGTAGCTCGTCGGGCTCATAACCCGAAGGTCGTAGGTTCAAATCCTGCTCCCGCAATTAGTTTTAAAATTTGGTTCCTTGGTCTAGTTGGTTAGGACGCCTGCCTGTCACGCAGGAGATCGCGGGTTCGATTCCCGCAGGGACCGTTAATGGCTCGGTAGCTCAGTCGGTAGAGCAATGCATTGAAGCTGCATGTGTCGGCGGTTCGATTCCGTCCCGCGCCATTTTGGAGGGGTAGCGAAGTCTGGCTAAACGCGGCGGACTGTAAATCCGCTCCTTCGGGTTCGGTGGTTCGAATCCACTCCCCTCCATATTAGGGATATAGTTTAAAGGTAGAACTACGGTCTCCAAAACCGTCGGTGTGGGTTCAATTCCTACTATCCCTGTTTCTACCTTTTATCATGGCGGTATTGGTGAAGTGGTTAACACATCGGTTTGTGGTACCGACACACGTGAGTTCGATTCTCACATACCGCCTATTTTATTGGGTTATAGCCAAGCGGTAAGGCAATGGACTTTGACTCCATCATGCGCTGGTTCGAATCCAGCTAACCCAATTGTTTTAAAAATGAATATGGCGGTATAGCCAAGTGGTAAGGCAGAGGTCTGCAAAACCTTCATCACCGGTTCAAATCCGGTTACCGCCTTTGGCCGATGCCTAAGTATTCAAATAATGAAATGCCGGTGTGGCGGAATTGGCAGACGCGCGGGATTCAAAATCCCGTTCCTGTATAAGGAGTATCGGTTCGACCCCGATCACCGGTATTGGATGGTTTTTAAAACCTTTTTTAAACCAAATATCAGTTAGCTCAAATTGTTGTTAAATCAATGGTTTGAGCTTTTTTTTGTTTTCAAAAGCTAATATGAAGTTTATAGGGTAGGTGCACAATTCTGCACATTTTTGGGTCTCCTGCACACCGTTTTGCACACTGCTCCCAAATGGGAACACTATAAATTCTCCAAAACTTCCATAGCTTTGACATCTTCACGCTCCTTATAATCTTTAAGAATATGGACATAGATTTTACTTGTTATCCCAATATTTGAGTGTCCTAGACGTTGGGAGACATATTCAAGAGAAAGTCCCTGGGAAAATAGGTAAGAGGCATGTGTGTGTCTTAACCCATGCATTCCAATATACTCATTCTTTTTTACCTTTGAATGTATTTTCTTTTCGATCTCTTTGTCATTCAAACCTTTTGACTTATAATTTTGAGTATCAATTGATTTAAGGTAATTCCTTAGTACTTTATTAGCTGCTGAATCACTTGGAATTTGATGCCTATTATTCATGAATACAAATTTATGTTTATTATCGAATCCCTGACGAAGAAATAGTTTTCTTTGTTGCAATTGTAGTTTCTTGAGAGAACGTTTAAGGTTATCTGAAATGGCTAATTCACGAACTGAACTTTCGGTTTTGGTAGGCAGAAATCCAGTTCGTTCTTTGTAGTCATAAGTTCTCTTAATATAAATTGTATTATTATCTAGATCAATGTTATCCCAAGTCATACCGGCTATTTCAGCATATCTAGCTCCCGTATCGAGTGCAAATACTATTTCGTATGCTGATATATTAAAGATACTTTCGTCCTTGAGAGCCATTTCTTTTAGCCTTGAGGCTACATCTAATTCAAGATACTTTAGATCAGCAGGTTTGCTTTTCTTGTTAGTTGTTATAACCAAATTTCTAGTAAAATTACGATGGATTAATTCCTCATCGATTGCTTCAGCAATGCAACTTTGGATATATCCATTTAAACGTTCGATACTTTCCTTAACGTGGTCTTTGGCGTAATCGTCAATGAAGCCTTGGTAATCCATCTTTGAAATATTTTTAAGAAGAGTGTCTTTAAAATAATTCTCGATGAACTTTTGAGCATTGATGTATTTATTGTCGGTACTCTTAGTGTATCTGCCAATTTTGTAAGCATACATCCATTCAGAAAAGTACTTGGCAAAAGTAATAGTCTCAGCCTTTTCTATATCAGTTTCATTTACTCGATTTTCTAATTTCTCGGCATATTTTCGGGCATCTGACTGACGTTTGAAGATTGTTTTTTGAATAGATCTTCTTTTGCCATTTTTGTCGTTATAAAATATTCTAAATCCATATTTACCAGTCTTTGGATTTTTAAAATATTGTGCCATGGCTTATCCTCCTTAGAATTATTTTGTTTTAACAACGTAAGCAATGACTTTACCAATTATTTTTAATTTGTCATCGTTGTTGAAACTTTGTGGTTTAAGCCTTGGGTCGTTTGAATCAGGAATTAGAATCGTCGTTTTACCTTTTGAATCATAGAAATAACGATTGATAACGATGCTTTTATCAAGCTCAGCAACAACAATGTCTGTATCGTTCAATTCGAGACGTGAACGAACTCTTTTAATCATTAGTAATGATCCATGAGGAAAGATTTTATTCATTGAATCATTGGTAGCCTTTGAAACAAATACGCTTTTATCTCCGGCATAACTGCCTGTTAAAAGGTCGGCAAGTATAATAGGCTTTGCGTTTTTTGAATTTATATCCTCGAAATAATCGTAAGAATCACTAAAGCCGTTTTGATTTGTTCCAGGGACTTCGTGTTGATTGTTAGTAAAACCCAAAACAAAAGCAGGGGATAAAGATAAAATTTTACAAAGAGTCTCAATGACATCTAAAGGGAGTATTCTTTTGCCATTCTCATATCTAGATAGGGATGACTTAGCTATTCCACTTGTTTCAGCAAGTTCATTAACTGACATTCCAATTTGCTTGCGAGCTTGGATGATAATATTGAGAATTTCTTCATTACTTCGCATTTTGGTTTCTCCTTTCTATAATTTCCGTTAGCTCAAGTGGAGTTAACGGTTATTTTTTTTGCTCTTTTTTTCATGAAATTTCTCCTCGTTCTTGATTTTGGGTAAAAATAAATAAGCCTACGTGAGACTTATTTATTTCACGAACGTTTGTTCAATGATTATTCTGTTAAATCATAATTATTTTATCTCTTAGCAAAGCTGACTTGTGTCATACCTGATACTTCAACTTTGTCGCCCTTATGTAGATTGACATTAACTTTAGGTACTTGTGACATATCTGTATCATCGCCTAATACTTCGTTAGTTGAATCACCGAAGGCACTCTTAGGAATAACGACAAAATTACCGCTTTGACCTTCTGCTGGGGTAACGGTATATTTACCTTTCTTAATATCTTTACCAACAATCCAAAAGCCAGTAGTTAAAGAAGATTTATTTTTCTTATGTCTTTTCTTAACTGGTGTAAAAGTTGCAGAAGTTAGTCCTTCGATTTTGACCTTATCGCCTTTACGTAAAGTAGCATTTACAGAAGGAACCTGTGCCATTGTAGGATCACTTCCAAGAATCTCGTTAATACCATCCCCATGGAGACTCTTTTTAGGAGTGGAAGAAATATTACCACTTGAACCATCTGAAGATGTAATGCTATATCTTCCAGGCTTGATTTCTGATCCAACTTTATAAGTTCCAGGAACCAAAGTTGCTTGTTTAGCTTTAGCAGAAACGACAATTTCTTGCGTTGGATTGATATTTAATCCCGGTGTCTCTAGAAAAGTAGTAGATAAGGTTACTGCAGCGATACTGGTTAATAAAATCTTTGAATATTTATTCATGGTTTCCCCCTATAAGTATGTCAGCTTTTAATGTCATCAGTATTTGGACAATAAGGATTATTTGTAAGTAATTAGGGTATGGAATCCTTCCATATCTTTGAACATTCCCTGATTTTTTAACGAATTAAATTTAATATCCAAAATTTCACAACCATCGTTTTGCATGTTAGTGAGTATTGAGTCAATCTGAGTCGTGTATTTATCTTCAGCACCAAATATTTGATTGATCCATTTGCTAAAACTATTAATCATAATTACATGGGTCATGCCATCATGCTTGATCAATGGCTTAACATTCTTTATATAAATATCTTCAGCACTATTTTTTTGATTATTTGTAAACATCCCCATAATAATTAACCCCAAATATTATTTTTTCTTTTTGTAACTAAATTCCCTGTCTAATTGTTCAACCAAATCAATTAAATTAAATCCGATTTGGACAGCATCTTCACCCAAATATGAATCGTCACCAAAAGGGACCTGTTTGTTAATAAATGCATTTCCCGCATTTGCTAACATTATTTCTCTAATATCATATTTTTCTTCAGCCATTGAAAAACACCGTCCTTAATTATTTCCCTTTAAATATTTACACATTTTTAACATATCTTGATATTGTTCTTCATTTTCTGGAACCTTCAAATCAAACGCAAAAAAGTCTGGATCATCTATATCTTTTCTAAGTCGTGCTAAAAAATCTTTAAAAGTCATATAATCTGAATCGGTGTATACATTTTTCATTTTTTTGAGTCTCCATTTCCTGTATTATTTCTAGTTGTAAAATCAATAAAACTTAAAATACTATCTAATTGATCACCAGTGATTTGAGTCGTAATTAATTTTTCAATTATTTTTGTATTGTTTGAGGGATGGTATTCATTATTACTTCGTACATTTTTTTGCTTTAGCAAGTCAGTCGTACTTAATTTATAGTGTTCAGCTAAGATTTGAAGAGATTTGGATCTTGGCATTTTATTACCATTAATCCAATCAGAAACAGTTGAGTAAGAAAAATTTAAAGAGTTAGATAATTTCGTGGCATTTTCACTATTTATCTTCATATATTCTTTTAAATTAGATGAGAATATTCTTTTTATATCTTCACTCATAATAAAGACTCCATATGCATATTAATTATAATTATTTTCTAAACTTCAACCGTATATACGACAACCTTGCCAACAATTTTAACGCTGCCAAAATCTTCATATCGATAGTTTATTGGTCTAAAAGATACATCGTATGAATCTGGACTAAAGGTAATGATTTTACTATTTGGATCGTTATAGAATCTCTTAATGGACATATCTCCACCATCTTGAAATACAACGATGTCACCATTAGTTAAGTCATTGATTGATTGGAATTTCTTAATAGCAATTAATGATTCATTAGGGATGACTCTATTCATGGATTCTCCATTTACATGAGATATAAATATGTCCTTATCGCCAGCATATTTACCCATGATTACATCTGATAAAACGATTTGTTCAGTATCATCCCTAGTAAAAGGGTCAACTTCCATTAGTACTCCAGCTGAAAGTCCAGCATTAAAATAATTATAGGAGTTTGAATTTGCTAAATGAATGACACTATTATTGTCATCTTTAAATGTTGAATCAATATCTGTTTTCTTAACACCGAAAACATCAGCAATTTTTTGAATAACACCAAATGAGGGTGCTGATCTAAGGTTTAAGTAATCACTTAAAGCACTTTTTGAAATGCCAGCTTTTTTGGCTAAATCGATTTGTTTCATTCTGTGTATATTCAATTGTTTTCTGATATTCTCGGATATTATTTTACGTCTTGTAATAGTATCCGTATTATCTGTCATATTATTTTACCTCATGCACACATTATAGTACGTACATTGCGTGCTTACAATATTGATGTACGTAAAATGTGAATCTTTATATTGACAATACGAAAAATGCGGACTAAAATTTAACTTGCAATGGAGGTGAGTATTATTAAAACAATTGAAGAATTGAGAAAAGAAGTTGATATCTCACAAGAAGAAATGGCTAAAATGTTAGAAATTTCGGCTAAGACACTTAGCAAGTATGAAACAGATTCCAGCAATTTACCGACCCCTATTTTAAAAAAATATATGAGTGTATTTAATGTTAAATTTGATGATATTTTTTTAGGTAAAAAGTACGAAATTTACGTCCAAAGGAAAAAGAAACTAAAAATAAAATAACAACAAAAAATATTTAACGAGAGGTGAATAGTGATCATGGATGAAGAAACTTTTGAACTACTAAATTCTATTAATGGAGCTTTAACAATGGATTTTGTAATGACTAATGGTGACGAATTTAAAAGACTATTAAAAAAAGCACAGCATGACAATGCTGTACTTCAAAAGGATTTGGAGGAATTATCACACTTCACACCAAATTTTAAAATTAAATAAGACCGACAATCTCAATAGGTTTTTTGAAGATGTAAAGGCCAAATGTCTTGGAACATGCGGGTTCTAAGAAAGTAACGTTGGTTATATCAGTCTTATCAAAATCGTATTCATTAGTAATAGAGAAATCCTCTAATTTTTTGAATAAGGAAGGGATATCTTCTAATAGATCAGATAGTGAATCTCTTGAATGTAAAGGATTAAATTTATTCGAGAGTTTGATATTGAGATTTGTATATGATTCGATGTTCATTCTATCCAACCAATTTGCTGTGAATATTCTGTGATCAGATTCAAAAAGTAGTTTTGTTTGATCAATTTCTTTTTGGTTATTGGAGCACACATTTGTCCAATTGTATGAGTAAACGAATGTTTGAACCTGTTTAATATTCATTATTTTCACCTCGATTATTTTGATCTAAGAAAATTATAACGTGAAAGGAGGCAAAATTTGATTAATAAATTAGTAACTATAAAAAATGACAAGCCTGTTACAAGCAGCCTTCAAGTAGCAAAGATATTTGATAAAAATCATAGGGATGTTTTGAAGGCAGTTGATGACTTAAAAAAAGGGGTTGCGCAAAATTTCGCAGACCTATTTTATGAGGGTCAATATACGCATCCCCAGAATAAACAAAAATACCGGATATTTTATATGACGAAAGATGGATTCTCATTACTTGCCATGGGATTTTCTGGTAAGAAGGCAATTAAGTTCAAACTCGAATACATCGATGCCTTTAATAAGATGGAACAACAAATTCAAAATGGTGGTTTTAACGTTCCAACATCAATGTCAGAAGCATTGAGATTAGCTGCAGATCAACAAGACAGAATCGAACAGATGAAACCAAAAGTTTTATTTGCCAATGCTGTTGAAACGAGTGATTCAAGCATATTAGTTGGTGAACTGGCTAAATTGATTAGCCAAAATGGTGTTGATATCGGCGCTGGGAGATTATTCAAGTGGATGCGTTCAAATGGTTACTTGATATCTGGAAATCGTTCAGACAGGAATCTACCCACTCAAAAATCAATGGATTTGAAGATATTTGAAATTAAAGAACGAACTTATAACAATCCCGATGGTTCTGTCAGAGTTACAAGAACTCCAAAGGTTACAGGTAAGGGCCAAACGTACTTTGTTAATAAATTTTTGAAAGGGATTCAATAATAACTTATGGATATTAGATCAGCAGTGTTGGAATCACGAAAGCGTGATGAGGAAACAAAAAATATAAGAAATAGGGGCTTCAAAGGAGTAGCACGTGAATCGTGGGTCTCTGATTCGATACCAGGGCCTAGGTTAATTGTAATACCTGGAAAACGTGGTTCCTGTGAGCTTGTTCCGTACGGTATTAAGAAAACTTATTCAGGCTGGAAACCTACGTTTGATGATTTGGTTGCTGATGATTGGTTTGTAACTGTTTTAACCAGAAAAATTGAATTGGAAGGTGGTGATTGATATGGAGATGCTTGCAAAGATTACAGCTGAGGAATTAGAAACTCTTGTTCAAAAAGCTGTGGATAAAAAGATTGCGCCTGACAAACCTGAAAAGATTTATACGACATTTACCGAAACAGCAAAATTATCCAGGATTGGAACAACTAGGTTAAGAGCCATTATTCATGATCCAGATTTTCAAGAACAGCTTGATTCTGATAACGGTGGTCCAGTTTACTATCCGTTTAATGGACAAGCCTACAAGTTTGATTACAACGGATTTGCTAAGTTTTGCAGAAGAAATATGAATCGAATCTTTAATTTAAAAATAAGTGAGGAATTATGACGATGAATGATTTAGCACAATTAGAAGAATACATACCAAAGTTAAAAGAAGATTATCAATATTCTGAATTAGCAAAGAAAATCGGAATGGCAATTTCATTAGGAAAACATTCAACAACAATGTCATTTAGTCAGCCTTTATCTAGTGAAGCAGTTGAGAACCTAATGAGAGCTAAAGTTTCATATCGTCCAAGTGGCGAAGATATTAATGATTATGTTTTTACATTTTAGGAGGTTATCAAATTGACGATATCAATTCCACCCATTATTTGGGTCCCAGTGCTGTTTTTCTTAATGGGGTTTATACTTAGACCTTTTTATGAGAATTCACTTGTACAGGATTATTTTGACCTATTTGGAAGCTACATTTGCTGTGATCCTGACTTTGAACAAAAGAAAAAAGCCCTTCTCAAAAAGAGAAAGGCAACGAAGATGTAATTGTCTGGCAGGACATAAGCATCTTCTGGACGTTTGTATAACTAACATCCCAACATGTTAATTATACAGCGCCTTTAGATTAAAGGGAATAAAGGTGATACACATGACTGAAGAATTAATTAGAGACTTTAAAGGGGTTTGGATCCCTAAAGAAATTTGGTTAGATGAGAATCTTAATAAGATGCAGATGTTGCTCTACGTTGAAATTGATAGTCTTTCAAGCAGTGAAAAGGGATGTTTTGCAAGCAATAAGCATTTCGCTAAATTTTTGCGTATAACACCTTCAAGGGCATCACAGTTAGTATCAGATTTGAAAGAAAAAGGATATATCAAAATTAAATTATTCTATGCACCTGACAATCCAAAACAAGTTTTAAAAAGAGAAATTTACCCAGTTAATAAATTTAGTGGGGTAGTTAATAAATTTGACGAACCTACTAAAAATATTAAAACCCCCTACTTAGAAAATTGTGAGGAGAGTAATACAGGTTTAGTAATACATAATAGTAATACATATAATGTCGGGCAACCCGACAATGTGCCTCCTTATCAATCCATAATCAAATACCTAAATAAAAAAACAAATAAGAACTTCAAGTACTCAACATCGAAGACTAAACGTCTGATTAATCAACGCTGGAAAGAAGGATTTAGATATAAGGATTTCGAACATGTCATAAATTTGAAAACAAAGGATTGGTTAGACACGGATATGAATTTGTATTTAAGACCAGAGACATTATTTGGACCAAAGTTTGAAAGCTATTTGAATTCTAAACCAGCTAAGAAAGATTCCAGCCATAACAACCACAAATTGAATAAAGAGCAATCGACTGATTGGGATGCACCAGAAAATCAATCGAAGTCTATTCATTCAAATCAAGATGAGCTTTTAAACAAGTTAGAAAAATTACGAGATAGAGGTCGTAAGAAATGATTAATAACGTAGTACTAGTTGGACGACTGACTAAGGACCCGGAAATTCAATATACACAAGGTGGCAATGGGGTTGCCTTTGTTAATTTCCAATTGGCTTTAAACAGAACATTTACAAACTCAAAAGGAGAACGTGAGGCTGACTTCATTGGCTGCCAACTATGGCGTAAGTCAGCGGAAAATCTAGCTAAATATGCTAACAAGGGTTCACTTATTGGACTTGAGGGAAGAATTCAGACTAGTTCTTATGAGAATCAGCAAGGTCAAAGAATTTATCGAACAGATGTCGTTGCGGATAGATTCTCATTGCTTGAATCAAAACAAGAAGCTCAAATTCGTCAGCAAAATAGCAAGCCTATTTCTCCAAAATCCCAAAATAACGAAATAGACAAGTCAAACAGCGGTTCTATTTCACCAAAACAGCAAAATGACAAAATGGGCGATCCATTCTATAACAATTCAAAACCAATTGATATTTCAGATGATGATTTGCCATTTTAAATAAGGTGGTGTGAATGATATGAATTACCAGGATATTTACAGGGATTTTGTTAGAGAGAGATTTGTAGATGAATCTCACAATATCATTCGTGCAATTCTTTATATTCATAGAAATTTTTATAAAACACCAAGGTCATTTCAACGGGCCGATAGAGAATTAGACGATGATATAAAAAATGAAATCATTCTTGGAGTTTTAAAGGATGACGAGTTAGCAAATAAATATAAATTATGTCGAATTTGATTATTAAACAAAGAGGTTAAACACATGACAAAAAAGTTAATCAATTTCAATTTATCCACGATGTCGGATGGTGGAGTACAAGAAAAATTTGAACAAGAGTTAAAAAAGGTTGCTGAAAATATCTTGGATCCAAATACCGATGCGAAGAAAAAACGTACTGTGACAATCACATTGACATATCTTCCAAATGACAACAGAGATGCTATCTCAGTTTACTCTGAAGTTAAGTCTAAGCTCGTTCCACAAGATGGAGTATCAACTACATTACTTGTTGGTAGAAACTCCAATACAGGCTCAATCGAAGCCAATGAGCTTAAATCTGGGGCCAAAGGACAAACTTATTTCGATGAAAATGGGGATGTTCGTACCGATACTGGTGAAAAAGTTGAAGATGTCGAAGACAAAAAGGAAAAAGGTAGTTCAAAAAAGGCTGCTCGAGTAATTGATTTACAAAAACAAAATACAAATAAGGCATAGGTGATAGAAATGGCAGATTTAACTTCTGAGGCAATTGAGAAGATTCAAGAAATGGCTGAAAAGGCCAATAGCAAAGATAGACTCGTTCAAATTAATGATCAGACCTATACTTTCGATAATTATGGGGAACCAAAATTAGTCATCCCTCAAAATCAAAGTAAGAATCGGGTTAGTGTATCAACCCTTTCTGGAATCGTTGGAATGATTAAGAACATGGATGAGAGAAAGGATAGCAAGTTATTCATTCAGGTTCTATCACCAACAAAGGTGCAAGTGTTTGGGGCATTAGATGTGTTTGGTAGACGTGAGGGATTGATCAATGCAGAAGCAATGATTCCTAGCTTTGATTTTGATGAATATTATGATGCTGAATCGTTAAATATTGCACTTCAAGCCCGTTTTGTTCAGACACCGGATAGAGATGTAATTTTGAAAGTCATCGGAAACTTAAAAGAACAAACGGTTCACTCGAGTGAAGATGATGGTGTAAGTCAATCAGTTCAAATTAAATCGGGTGTAGCTAGTGTTGCTGAAGTAAAGGTTCCAAATCCGGTTTCACTGAGACCATATAGAACTTTTATTGAAGTTCCTCAACCTAGTAGTAATTTCATTTTCAGAATGCGTGAAGGTATGGAGGCAGCATTATTTGAAGCTGATGGTGGTGCTTGGAAGAATGAGGCTATGCGTGGGATTAAAGAATATCTTGCCGATAATTTAGACGATGAAATTAAATCTAATCATGTGACGGTGATTGCATAATGAATAATAAACAAAGAGAAGCGATCATTGAATATTTTGAAGATCATTCAGTCTTTGATGATGACGAGGATCGTTATCAAGATGCGCTGGAAGCAACGTATGATATTGAGAATATTCTTAATGAATATGCAAACTGAAATAAATTTTAGGGAGATATTATTATGGGACTTTTATTTTTTAGGATAACTTTCATATTTATCTTTGCTGGACTAATACCAGCTATTGGGACTATAGGATACAGTATTTTTAAGAAAGATTATGTATCTGCCATTATAAATACAGTTGTTAATGGAATATTGATTCTTGCAGCTTACTTAATAATATTCATGTTAGTTCCAAATCAATATTTTGTTTCGATAGTTACATATAACTTAGTATCGTTGATAATTTCTTTGAGTGTAAATATTGTTCTCTTTAACATTCAAAACAATAATTTTGATTCAAAGGATATATCACTAACAAGTGTCATTTTTGCCTTAGTTTTACTTATAATCTTTGGATTATTTATATCCTTTATTAGATTAGGATCAACAAAAAGTTCGGCAAATACAGTTGAGACCAAAGTGAGCCAACAAGTTAGCAAAGCACCGATGCCAGTTATAAGTAGCAAGAACAAAGAAGTCGCTGTTGCCAATTCTGTGAAAACAGTTAAGGCACAAATTCAAAATTCTTTATCAAATGTTCCTAATTCAAATGTTTATGATGTGGATCACCTGAGGGTACAGACATATCGTGGAAAGATGGTTTATGTGGCTCCACTTGATTTTGATGGGTCATATTTTAGATATAGACATTATAAAAAGGTAGATGGCTATTTCATTGTTGATGCAACTTCAAAGAATGCTAAGCCAAGATTTGTAAAGAGGGAAATGAGATATACGCCATCAGCATATTTTGGACATGATGCATATAGAAGAATCTATTCAGAAGTTGCAGGTAGTAGCTACAGTATGGATGAGAATACTCCACAATTAGAAATCGATGATAATGGAAAACCTTATTATATTTCTACTCTGTATAAGAGAATTGGAATTTCAAATAGACCTAATTTTCAAGATAAGAAAGTAGCAGTATTAGACGCTGAAAATGATAACGTTAAAATTTATAGTTTAAAAGATAAACCTGAATGGTTAGACATTGCAGTTGATCCAACTATATCAAGTTGGCAAATTAAAGCTTGGGGACAAGAAAGAAATGGTTGGTGGAATGCTTATGGTATAGGCGGTTCCAGAGAGGGAGTCATTAAGTCGGTTAACAAGGCTGGTACTGAAGGAACAGATCAACAATTAACACCTGTGTTGTTCAATAAGCATATTTATTATTTTGCTTCAATGACAAGTACGAATTCTAAACAAACTTCTGTTTTAGGTTATATGTATGTTAATGCAGCTAATGGAAAAACTTACTACTATCGCGAAAAGAATGATGCAATGACTCCAGAAAGGGCATCTAGTTTAGCAGAGAATAGAATGAAACAAACTCAATGGAAATCTAGTATGCCGTTGCTATATATGATTGATGGCAAGCCTACATGGATTGTTTCAATGCTAGATGATAATGGTGCATTTATGAGCTATGTATATTTGTTAGCAAGTGGTAATGGCACACAGAGCACAGTTGCTGTAGGTAATGATGCAAAAAGCACTTTAGTTAAATATCGTTCATTATTTGGTTCTTCAACCGCTATTCCAACAGGCAAAGGAAAAACCACAAATATTGAAGGGAAAGTTTATAGATTAAACATTAGTGGCAGTAAAGTAAGTTTCATTTTGAATGGTGATCCAAGAATTTATACCTTATCGTTAAAAGAATTCCCAGAAGGTCAATTTATTCAAAGTGAAGATAATGTGAGGTTTAAGGCAAATATTTATCAAAAGTCTGGGGATGTAAAATCCGAGTTCGAAAATAAAACATTGATTGAAGGGAATAAATAGGCCAGAAGATGAGACAGACAAAAATATTTGAAGCCAGAAATCATCCAATGTTGATGAATAAAATAAAGTATTGGGCTTCAAAGACAAATGCGAAAATCATTTCGATTGATTCTGATGAAAATTTATTGAATCGTGTAACTGCAAGAGTTGTATATGAAATCAAAGAACCATTCTCGTTTTGGAAGAAATTAAGACTAATCATACATGGAGGAATTTAACGATGGACGAATTGAAAAAAGTAAATGTTTTAACAAAAGATGAGTTAAGGGATGTTATAGATTATGCCAATCATGGAAATATTAACCGAATTACAGGATTGGAACTTGCATTAGAACTAGAAACATCTATGAGGTTCTCTGAAATTATTAATCTAGAGTGGCAAGATATTGATCTTGATAATAAATGTATTGATGTTGTTGGCAAGACCGGTAGAAGAAAAGTAAATATCTCTGATTCTTTAGCAGACCGTTTTAATCAATTACGCAATGATCAACAGGAATTCTATTCAAAACACTCAATTATTCCAGGTAAAAAATATGTTTTTGTTAATAGCTTGCTACACAGACCCACACAAGAACATTTTAATGACGTTATTTCAAAGGCAGCAGGCAATAAGCAATTTAACTTTAAAACACTTAGACACACATTGATTATGGCATTGGAGGGATTTACTAATGAAGACAATAGATAGTTTCGATTTGGCATCACATGTAGAATTACAAGAAATTCTCAGTAAGGCAACTTCTTTTTATAAAGTTTACGATTCAGTCATAAATTCAAGAGGAATCTTAGGTAGATATGCGGATGATAACAAAGGAAATTCTACTTTTTGGGCGGATATTGCTGATTTATATGATGGTAGGGCAATATTTAGTACTGAGTTGCTTTATGTGATTAATTTCAAAATAAATAATCAAAATTTTTATCTTAATACATCAGTTGGAACAAGTCCTATAGCTTTTAGTAGTGACTCTAACGAAGGGACTAAATACACAATGGAAGATATTAATAAAATGAATCCAAAACTTAAATATCTAGCTATCCCGGTTGATCAAAAAGAACGAGAGTGATTGTTAATTCAATAGCAGCAAAAAAGACACCTACTCAAATTGGTAGATGTCTTTCGTGGTGATGTGTTGTTTTTTAGCAAATCCATTATATCACACGAGGGGCTGTTACTTATGAGTTTATTACCACGTATCAATGAATCAAAAACTCAGGATAATGTCAAAGAATACTTAAAAGAAGATTTTCCAAGATTAGTAATGCAAGCTGGTTATTCGATGCTTGAAGTGCAGTCCCCAAGTTTTGGCGGTGTCGGGGGAAGCAGCAATAGTTATAGAAATAGTTTAGAGGATAAGATAGTAGATCACTTTGAAGCACGTCCTAAAGTTATAGCTACTGTTAAAGCAATCAATAATTGTCCTGGTAAATATTCTGTTATTTTAAAAGAATTATATATTTTAAATCGAAGAGATTGGGAAGTTGAGAGGGATGTCAATTACGGTCATACACAGTATCAGAACAAGAAAAAGATTGCATTACTTTGGTTTGCGGATGCTTTTCAATCGACACAAGATTTTCATGTTTACGAAGAGGTTAGTTGGAAGCAGTTTACTTAATTTAAAAAGTGAACTTTTACCGAACAAAGACCGAACGACGAGTGAACCGGAAGTGAGTTATATTGATATTGTCGAAAGACATTAGAGGTAGCGATTCGGTTACTCTACCTGAAAAGGAGCAAAGTTTGACCTCATTGTTATAGATAGTTTTTTTTGATGAGTTATGATAACGCTCATCATTTTGCGAGTGTTGGTACTATTCAAAACTACTGTTTGACCCTGGACATCGTTGCAAAAATTCTTCCTTTCATAATATGGATTTGGTACTTCTTAATTAATACTTGGGTTCGATTCCCAAGGCTCGCATTTGAAAGGGTGATTTGATGAAAACAGTATTAAATGTTACTAAGGAAGATGATACTATATCAGTTCATGTTGATAGGGATGTCACTACTGAAGAATTAGAATATGGATTGATCAACGTTATGTATCACTTAATCATTCGAGATATGAAAGTTAAAGATATGAAGATTAATAAACACAACTTTAATATTATGAATGAACGATACGGTCAAGCCGTTAGTGTTCAAACGGGAGTCATGTGGGACTTGATACATAGAAAGGTTTAAGAGATTGCTGATAGCAGTCTTTTTTTATTGGAGGTAGATTCTTTTGAAGAAAGTAATACTGATGTCACAAGATGAATATGACCAAGCAATGCAAGGACTTGATGGTATACCATTCAAGACTGATAGAACTGAAGCAAGCAATGGTAAGTTCATTCGTTCTACTATCACTATTAGTAAGTCATCGTTAGAGAGTGCATTGAAGGCAAGAGAGTTTAAATTGGTCAAGCCTGAAGATGGCTCAAAGATTAATTGGGATGCCGCTATTGTCTGGACAGACTGATAAGTATATAAGGTTCTATCATACCAAGGCATGGCATGATGCTAGACAAGCAACACTTATCCAACAGCATTATCTTTGTCAAGATTGTTTACGTGAAGGAAAGATAACAGTAGCTAAAACAGTTCACCATATCATTCCTTTAAGGGATGCCTGGGACAAGAGACTTGATCAAGATAACTTAGAAGTCATCTGCTTAGAACATCATAATCAGGAACATCCTGAGAAGGGGTCTGGGAATAAGAAATACTTCAAGCATGAAGCAAAGGTTAAAAAACGCTCTGATATTTTCAAATTTTCATCAAACAAAGATGATGATAAATTATTTTGGTAGCCCCCCTACCTCAAAAAATATTCTGGTGAAATCCCAGACAACGGTGTAGTCCCATTTTCACGATAAATTCGTTTTTCAACAAAAAAATATTTCTCCACATCAGCTGTAAACCATTATGTATCAATGGTTTACGGCTTTTTAGTTGAGTGGAAAGGAGGAAACTTATGCCACAAACAGCAAAAAGTTCATTGATTCATTTAATGGAAGGCAATCCAAACAACATTACCAAAAAAGAATTACATAAACGAAAGAAAAATGAAGACAAGTTGACCTTGCCACGAGATAAGTTGATTCCTCCATCTTGGTTGACTAAAACAGGAGCTAAAGAATTTAGTAGAATCGTTGAAATGATGAAACCTACTCAACTTTTGACTAACGGGGATGTAAATACCCTAGCTCTTTATTGTGATACGCTTGCTGACTATCATTCATTTGATAGAAAAATAAAGCAGAAAGGTTACATGATGAAAGGCAGAGTCAATCCATTTATTCGTGAAAAACGTAATTCGGCTCAATTGCTGGATAAATTAGCAAATGAATTAGGATTGACACCAGGGTCAAGAGCATCGTTAGCAATTAATATGCCTGATGATAATGAAGGGGATGATGATGACGAATTCGACTAATATCTTAGATTATTCTTATACGCAACTTACAAAGTGGTGGGATAAATATCGAAGTGATCGTGAGGGTTGGGCTTATTTAAAAGAGCCTAGCCCTATTTTATTGACCAACTATTACGCCAAAATGGTTGTTGACGGTGATATCCCTGCAAGTAAAGAAGTCGTAGCATCATGTGAACGACATCTAAAAGATTTAGACCGTCAAGGTACTGATGATTTCCCCTGGGTATTTGATGAGGAAAAAGCCTGGCGTCCAATTCGATTCATTGAATCTAAATGTAAGCCATCAAAGGGTGATTTTAGTCAATTAGTCCTACAGCCATGGCAACATTTTGTTGTTGGTAGCATGTTTGGTTGGGTTCATCGTGATACTGGTTATCGTAGATTTCGTGAGGGTTTAATATTTGTTGGTCGTAAGAATGGTAAAACAACTCTTGAATCTGGTTTGGCTGACTATATGACTGGATTTGATGGAGAGCGAGGAGCCAATGTATATTTCCTTGCTAACGCTCAAAAGCAAGCTCATAAGCTGTTTGATGAGTCCAAAGCTATGATTGATGCATCACCGTTTTTGTCTAATAGATTTGTTGCTAACAATAATGAAATTAGATTTCCTAAACGAAAATGTACTATTGTTCCTATGTCTGCCGAGAAAACTAATAAAGATGGCGAGAACTTACATTTTGCTGTCTTTGATGAAATTCATGAGTACAAAGATTACAAGCTAATTAATGTTATGAAGCGTTCTCGTGGTACTCGTAAACAACCATTAATTATTTACATATCGACCGCTGGAACAGTCTTAGATGGACCATTAATGGATTTTGTTGATAATGGTCAAGATTGTTTGAAAAATTATGATGATCATATTGATGAACGAACATTTTATTATTTGGCCAAACTAGATGATAAACAAGAAGCTAATGATCCGGAAATGTGGGTTAAAGCCAATCCAAATATTTGTCTGATGGAAATGGTTGACATGATTAGTGATTATAAAAAGGACCGTAAAAATCCACAAGAATTAGCCGATTGGATTACTAAACAATTCAATATCTTTAGTGAAACGGATGAGCTTAGCTTTGTAACCACAGAAACAATTTTGAAGAATAATAAAACTCTCAACCTTAAATTATTGGAAGGAAGAGAGTGTACTGGTGGTTATGATTTATCAGAAACAGAAGATTTTACCGCTGCTTGTCTAGAGTTTCCGTTAGATGACGGCGGTATTTTTGTACTCGAAAAGACCTGGGTTCCAGAAGCTCGGTATAAACGAGATAAGAATCCGGAAAGAATTGAATCCTGGGAAAAATCTGGTGAACTAGAAATTATCCCTGGAGATTATGTTAAGTATGAGTATGTTTTGGATTGGTTTAAAGATATGAGTAAGACCTATCAAATAACTAAGGTCATGTTTGACCCTGCTAAGGCCTTACTTTTGAATAAAGCTATGACTGATTATGGATTTGATACTCAAGAGGTTAGACAAGGTTTCAAGACACTTGGTGGACCAATGCAAAACTTAAAAGAATTGCTGCTTGATGGCAAAGTTATTTATAACAATTCTAAATTGTTTAGATGGTATTTGAATAACATCAAATTGATTAAAGATCGTAATGATAATTGGATGCCACAAAAGCAAACCTTATCGAGAAAGATTGATGGTTTTGCAGCTTTATTGGATGCCCACGTTGATGTGATTAATAAATTGATTAGCAAACAGGGCAGTGATATTAAATTCTTATCGTTTGATTAGTTAGGAGGTGATTAAATGGGCCTAATGAGTAGGTTCAAGCAATTGTTCCAATCCAATTCAACAAATAAAAAGCCCTGGTCAGGTAAGGCTTTTAATTTTACTGATTGGTTTGGAAAAAGCTTAAATGGTTCAAAACAGCATACGCTAGAAACTAATGAGACCGTCTTTAGTGTCATTACACGTTTATCTAATACTTTGGCTTCATTGCCGTTAAAAGAACTGCAGAAGCGAAAAGAAGTGGATAACAGTGTTAGTAATTTACTAAAACACGTTCCCAACGAGAATATGACTTCATATGATTTTATCAATCGACTTGAAACCGATAGAAACACTTACGGTAATGGCTATGCAATCATTGAAAGAGGTATTTATAATGCGCCTAAAAGTTTGATTCCAATTAATCCTTTGGATGTTGAACCAATGATTAATAGGGATGATCATACGCTTTGGTATCATGTCACTTCAGCATTATTTAATCTAAATGTTTATGTATTTAACCAGGATATTATTCACGTTAAACACATTACAGGAGCCTCAAGATATGCCGGAATTTCTCCACTTGATGTCTTAAAGGGAGCATTAGATTTTGATAATGCTGTTAAGGAATTCTCACTAGGTGAGATGAGTCGAAAAGATAGTTTTATTTTGAAGTATGGAGCTAACGTTTCTGAAGAAAAGCAACAACAAGTAATTGATATGTTTAAAAAATATTATGATTCCAATGCCGGTGTTCTTTTCCAGGAACCTGGTGTTGAAATTAATTCAATTGATAGAAATTTTGTTTCAGCGGATTTAAAAACTGAAGATGACATTACTGATAAGCGAATTGCTAATGCTTTTAATGTTCCACTTCAATTTTTAAACGCTAGTTCAGGTGGAACGTTTAGTTCTAATGAACAATTAATGACTCAATTCGTTCAGATGACTTTAACGCCGATTGTTCGGCAATATGAACAAGAATTTGAAAAGAAACTTTTAACTACTGAAGAATTAACTGCAGGTAGTTATTTTAAGTTCAATATGAACTCACTACTTCGTGGTGATATGCAGGCACGTGCCAATTTCTATCAAATTATGAGACGAAACGGTGTATACACGACTAATGATATTTTGGATTTGGAGGATTTGCCTGAATCCAGCGATGAATTTGCTGATAAATTATTTGTTTCTGGTGATCTATATCCAATTGATATGGATCCAACACAAAGAAAGGGGGTGACAAAGAATGCCGCAACAGAAGACACCGAAAAAGTTTTGGGAAATGACCCAAACAAGCAGTGATACAGCTGACATTAATATTGATGGTGAAATCGTTGCTGATAAGTTTTATGACTCTGAAACTAGTGGAACATCATTTCGTGATGCTTTAAAGCAATTAGGTAATGTTAAAACTATTAATTTACACATTAATAGTCCAGGTGGTTCAGTATTTGAAGGAATTTCAATTTTCAATCAGTTAAAACAAAATAAAGCTGAAGTTAATGTTTATGTTGACGGATTAGCGGCTTCAATTGCAAGTGTCATCGCTATGAGTGGTGACACTATTTATATGCCTGAAAATTCTATGTTAATGATTCATAATCCAATGACATTTGTTATGGGAAATGCAAAGGACCTCAGAAAACAAGCTGATGATTTAGATCGAATCAGAGAAACTTCAGTTTCAACTTACTTATCTAAATCTGATGGCAAAATTGATGAGAATACCTTAAAACAATTAATGGATGATGAAACTTGGTTAACGGCAGAAGAGGCAGTCAATTATGGACTTGCTGATGAAGTCTTAGAAGCTAATAAAGCAGTTGCTTGTGTTGTTCCTGATAAATTCAAGGATATGTTTCATAATTTGCCATCTCAAGTTAACAACAAACCAATCAACGATATTTCTGACGAGAGAAAGAAACTAATTGAAAAAGCTAAAAATCAAAATAAACAAATTGAACAAACATTAGGAGGAATAATGTAATGACAGTAACTCTATATCAAATGAAAGATAACCTATCTCAAGTAGGTCAAGAGCTTCAACAAGTTAATGATGAAATTGCTATGAAAGCTGGTAATCCATCATTTCCTGATAAGGACTTAAATGCACTTAGTCAAAAGGCTGACGGGCTTGAAAATCGTTACAATCTTTTGAAAGCTCAAGTCGATAAAAGGGAAAAACTTGAAAAGAATAAGAATAAGGGATTTATTAATATTGATCCAAAGGAAAAGAAGACTCATGCATATGCTCAATTGATTCGCTCAGTTATGCGTAATGAAGCTCCATCTAAAGAAATTCTTCAAGTTCTTGGTGATGATAACGGCACTGGCGACAATGGTACTGGTGGTCAAGCATTTCTACCTGTAACTGTGTCAAATCAAATTATCGCTGAACCATTAGATGATAATCCATTACGTCAAGATGAAACTGTATCAGGTATTACTAATTTGATTTTGCCACGTGTACGTTTCCAAATTGATGATGATGATTTTGTTAACGATCAAGAAGTTGCTAAAGAATTGAAAGCTAAAGGCGATACAGTTACGTTTGGACGATTCAAAACTAAGATTAAAGCCGCACTTTCAGAAGCAATCCTATTAGGTACTGATTCAGCATTAGTTGCATACACAAACGCAGCACTTCAAGCAGGTTTAGCAGCTAAGGAAAAGCGTGTAGCATTTGCTAAGACTCCTAAAGCTGGTGAAGAACATATGAGCTTCTATGCTAAAGAAGTTGGAATCAAGTCAATTGATGGTTCATCTACCTTTGATGCTATTACTAATGCAGCTGCTGACGTTAAGGACAGATTTCAAAACGGTATGAAGATTTATATGACACGTCCTGCTTACATGTCTATGATTAAAGAATTGGTAAATAATAGCGGTGATTTGTTCGGTAAGAAACCCGAAGAAATTCTTGGTTATCCAGTACGTTTCAATGAATTAGCAACTGAACCAGTTGTAGGTAACTTTACGTATGCTCAATTGAATTACGAAATTGCTCAAACATTGTACGAACAATGGAAAGATTACGATAAAGGCATTAATTATTTCCAATTGACTGCATGGTTTGATCATCAAATTCTGTTAGCTTCAGCATTCCGTTTGGCCAATGTTACGGCGGGAAAATAGATCCCCCATCAAGCGAAGATGGGGACAAAACAGAATCCTTTGATCCCAATGGCGATGTAAAACCAACAAATTCTCAAACGGTAGCCGAAATTACCGCTTGGTTGAAAGCTCATGAAATTGATACAACTGGTAAAACAACTAAGGATGATTTATTAGGACTGGTTCCTGCCGATAAGTAAGGCTGGTGATTAAATGGCTGATGATAATATAGATCAACTGATGGACAATCTTCGAATTGATAATACCGATAATGATGAAATTAAAATGTATCGTGATGTCGCTATTGATACGATGATTTCATCTATTGGTGGCTCAAAAGAGGATGAATTTTATCAAAATAACAAAAGATTTGATTTAGCAGTTCAAATGTTAACCGATTATTATTACAAAAATAAGTCTGCAACGACCTCAAGTAAGGAGAAAGAAACTTACTATGGCGTGCAGACTTTTATTTTACAGTTGAAACCCGAATTTAAAATTTGGAAGGAGGCTCAAGATTATGGCGATAGCTAAAACTGGTGATTTGAATGAACGAATTCGTATCGTTTCAAAAGGTAAAGATTCAGTTGATGATTATGGTGATTCAATACCAGGTGAAGATAAAGTTATCTATGAAAAATTGTATGCGATGGAGAGAACCAAAAAAGCTAATGAAATTGCCCAAAATTTGGAAGCCCTCAGGAATCAAGTACAGTTCATTATCCGTCATAGACAGCGAACTGAACCACTCATCACGTCTGACATGCACCTAATTCACTTGGTAAAACCGGAAAATATTGAGTATCAAATTAAAGCAGTCGATTATGATACTCAATACGGTGAATGGGATGTAATTCTATGTGAAAGGATTGGTCAAAAGTGAGTTTTAGTTTGGATGAAAATATTACTTCAAATCTTTCTTCACTTGGTCGAAAAGGTAAGACGATTAGAAATAAAGCATTGCGAGCTGGTCGAGATGTTGTAGTTGATAATCTTGAAAAAAATACTCCTTACGAAAATCAATCTGATCGTTCTTGGAAAGCTCAACGTGAAATGGACAAGCGAACCGGCCATAAAACAACTTTTAAGCATTTGAAGGATGATATTGTCTATTCGAATGTTGATACAACTGGAGCAGTAAAAGTTGGATTCGGTGAAGATACTTACTGGCGTGTTCATTTCGTTGAATTGGGAACTATTAATCAAGCTCCTAAACCATTTATTTCTAATACCCTTACTCAAAGTGAAGAGGCGTATAAAAATACTTTGGAGAAAACTGTTAGGGAGGAACTGGGATTATGATTCGTTCTGCAGCAATCCAGGTTGGCAATTTAATTAAAAACATGAATCTGGGATTTAATGATACTAATTTGTTTATTAATAAGAAGATTCCAGAAGAAATGCTCCAGAATAAGGAATTTCCGATGATTCAAATTAATACCTTACCAACGAATTCAAATGACTACGCTAGTAATAGAAAGAATTTTGAAACAGTTAGTTGCCAAGTAAATGTTTTGGTAGCGACTAACAGAGAAGTAGAAAAATATCACAGTTTAATAGAAAAAGATTTAAGCACTCATCAATTTGAGTGCTTTTTTGATACTCAAGAAACAGATAAAAATTACGACGTTCAACGTTTAATTCTTAGATTTAATAAAACACAAAGTGTAAAGGAGATTTTTTAAATGGCTGATACACCAACTAAAAATTTAAAAGCTATCGGTACTCAAGGTTTCAGACGAATCTTTATTGGAATTATGGATGATCAAGAAAATGTTATTAAAGTAGTTCCAATTGATGAAGATTCTGGTGGGACTGTCGAATTAAAAACATCTGGATTTTCCGGTCAAATGAATGTTACTTATGCATCTAATATTGCTTACTACGTATCGAATGCTGGTACAGGTACCGGAAAGATTGAATTATCAGCAATGGAATTACCATCTGACGTAGCAACTGACGTGTTGGGTGATGAGTTAAATGAGGATGGAGTTTATATGACAAAATCTGATGTTAAACAACCATATGTTGCCATCATTGCCGAAGCACAAGATTTGAATCAAAAACCTATGTGGATTGGAATTGCCAAAGCTAAGTTCTCAACTCAAGATGCTGAAGATTTCAAGACTGGTGAAGATAAAGGTATGACACCAAATAATGTTTCTCTTACTGGTAGTGCCATTACAAGAAGAAAAGATAAGTTAGTCAAAACTAAGGCTTCGAATTCAAATGGAACTACTTTAGCTCAATTCGCAAAGGTAGTATTCCCCGGATTTACTGGAGACTTAGACGATTCAACACAAGTTCTTGAGAACGAAGGTCACAAAACTGATGGCACAACACCAACAACTAACGAAGGAGAAACTGCATAATGATCAAAATTGATTTGTACGATCCAAAATCAGAAGAAACCAAACAGTATGTACAGAATTATATTTCTTTTGGGGAATTAAAGAAGGTTCTCAAGTTTAATAAGCTGCAAGAACAAGATGAAGCACAGCTTAAAATTCTTAATACAAAGATGGATTCAGGCAAATTATTAACTAGTTCTGAAGAGAAAAAATATATTGAACTTTCAGGCAAAGACGATATCTATTTGGAAAAAATGGAAGAATTGGTTGCCGGTTTGTTCAAGAATCCAAAAGTAACTGTTCAATCAATTGACGATGGTTTGGAATCAGATGGTATGTCAACGTTAAGTGACATTCTTGCTGATGCTATGGGTGGTGTCGAAGCTGACGCTAATCATCCAGCAAAAAAATAACAGCGGCAGAAGGTCTCAAAATTCTTGATGATTTAACCGATCAACAATTAAAAAATGGTGTTTCGTATAAGGATATTGATGATGCGGATGCTGAAAGTTTCTTAGATTATTTGCATAGAAGAGCCACAGCGGATGATAGTAATTCAACAACTGATACTCAAATGATGTCGGCTCAAGACTTCTATAACAACTTTTAAAGGAGGTGTCAGTTAAATGGCAAGTAGTGGCAGACCACTTGGTTCAATGATTATTGAATTGGACATGAGTTCAACTAAGTTTGAAGATTCATTGAAATCAATTCAAAATCAATTTCGTTTAGCTAAGTCTGAAATGAAAGCCAATCTATCAGTCTTAGATACAACTGGCACGGCCTATGAAAAAGCAAGTTCAAAAGTTGATGAATTGTCTAAGCTGATGGATGTTAATGAGAAAAAAATTTCAACTTTAAAAGACCGTTATGATACAGCGGTCAAGGTTAATGGTGAGTATTCTGATTCGGCTATGAAAGTAGCTACTCAGTTGAATAAAGCCGAAACTCAACAAGCTCAATATCAACGCCAACTTGATAATGCAAAAGTAGCGATGAAAGAAGCTGAACGTGGAAATGATTCCTATCGTGAAGCACTTCAACGTGTTCAAAAGCAGTCTAAAGTTGAAGTTGATAGTTTACAGACTCAAGGCAAACAAACTGAAGCCAATTTGGTTAAGTATCGTGCTTTGGGGAAGGAAGTTGATAATTACAGCAAAATTATTGCTTCTGAAAGAGCTAAATTACAAGATTTAATCGATGCTAAAGGCAGTGATGCACGAGAAACACAAAATCAACGTTCAAAGATTGCTGAATTGAACGCTGAACAGTCGAAAGCTCAATTTCAATATGATGAATTAGGCAAAAAAGTTAAAAACTTTTCAACAAGTCAGGCACAGTCAGCTGATCGTTTAGATAAGTTGTCTGGTAAATTGAATGCTGTCGGTGGTGCTTTAAAGAGTGCTGGTTCGACAATGACAACGAGATTCACTTTACCATTAACTGCTGGTTTTGGATATGCCGTTAAAAGTGCATCTGATTTTTCATCTCAAATGACTAATATAAGGCCATTACTAGAAACAAATGGTGAAGGTGTTAAGCAAGTAAAAAAAGAACTTCAGGAAATGTCAGATGAGTCAAAGAAATGGGCTACTCAATACGGTATTTCAACCAATTCTATAAATTCTGGTATGGAGGAATTAGTAAAAAGAGGGTATTCAGCTAAGCAGACTTTAGGTGCTATGCCTTCAATTCTTAATGCCGCCAAAGCTAGTGGGGATGATTTTAATTCGGTAATGAAAGTTTCCACCTCAACGTTGGAGCAATTTGGATTAAAATCTACTTCTACTTCCGGAATGTTGAAAAATACTGAGCGAGTTACTGATTCCTTGACTTATACAGCTAATGCAACGGCAGCAGGTTTCCAAGACATGGGAGATGCTATGACATACGTTGGTCCAACAGCTCATGCTGCTGGTATCTCATTGGAACAAACTGCTGCAGCTATTGGTGAGATGTCAAACCAAGGTATCGAAGGTTCTGTTGCTGGTACTGCTCTTAGATCAGCATTAACAAGATTGATGAAGCCTTCGAAACAAAATGCTGAGGGTATGAAAGAACTGGGAATTAATGCCGAAGATTTTAAGAATCATGCTCTTACATTGCCTCAAATCTTAAATAAGATTAAGACAAACACGCAAGGTTGGACTAAGGAACAAAAAGCTTCAGCTATAGCTATGGCTTTTGGTACCGAAGCTCAAGCAGGTATGAATGCACTTGTTTCTGAAGGTGGCGATGCATTAACTGATTTAACTAACAAAACTGAAAAAGCTACAGGATCGACAAAGAAGATTGCCGATACAATGAATAATTCAGCTAATGCTAATTTGAGTAAATTTAAGGAGTCTTTGAATGTTTTAGCAACAACTATTGGTTCTCAATTATTACCATCGATAACTCCATTAATTAAAAAGCTTACTAGTTTAGTTAATTCATTTTCTAAGTTAAGTCCAGGAACAAAATCATTTATTGTTAATGCCGGATTGATAGTTGGAGCACTAGGACCAGTATTAATAGTTATTGGGTCAATAATAAGTAGTGTTGGCCATTTAATTAAAGCTTTTAGTGCAATAAAAGGAGCTTTGTCATTTGTAGGCATAGGTCTATCTGGTCCAATAGGTATAGCAGTTGTAGCCGTTACTGCTTTAGTTACCGCATTTGTCCTTGCTTACAATAAGATAAAACCATTCAGAGATGCGGTTAATAATGTTGGCAAGACTATTAAAAAAGTCTTTAATGATTTAGTTAAATGGTTAGGTCAAATACCAGGAAAATTCAAAGCTGCCTTTGCTGGTATGAGTGCTTGGGGATCTCAATTAACTTCTGGATTAAATAAGGCTTGGAGTAGTGTTACTAATACTATATCCAAATGGGTTTCTGACTTTGCTAAAATTGGTAAGAAGATGCTCAATGCTTTAGTCGGTGCTCTTAAAGGCTTCGGAAAATTAGTGGTTTATGCGTTAGCTTTACCAATCGGAATTGCCGTTACGATTACTAAACCATTGATTCAACCAATGAAGAATTTAATGAAATCATTAGTCAATGGTATCAAAGCAATCTGGAATCCTTTCAAAAATTGGTTTAAGAATTTCTGGACGGGATTAGGTAATACATGGCGAACTAGCATGAATGCTTTATCTAATTGGTTCAAGTCAATAATGAGCGGAATATCTAATATTTGGCGGAATTACTGGACGAATATGATGAACTTTTATCGTCCAATTTTAACCAATATTAGTAATTTCTTTAGATCAATTTTTTCTGGACTGAGAACTTTCTTCAGTGGAATTATGAAATCCTTGTCTAATATTGCTAGTTCGGCTCTTAGCGGATTAAGTAATATTTGGCATAATTCAATTTCTGGAATCAGTAATTTCTTCAAATCAATCATGAACGGAATTGTTAGTTTTACTTCTCCAATCATGAATTTCTTATCTAGTATTTTTTCAAATTCCCTTAGTGCTATATCTTCTGTTTGGAATAAAATGTGGCAGAGTATGGCTGATTTCTTTGGCGGAATTTGGGATGGAATCAAAAAGGCAGCAGCCGGCGGAATCAATGGTGTACTTGGTGTTATCAATTCTGGTGTTGATGCAATTGATTCAGTATGGAAGTTTTTCACTGGTAAGAAGACTAATATTCCACACCTAGGTAAAGTTAAATTTGCTCAAGGTGGTGTTGTAGAACAACATTTATCAGTCATTAATGATGGTAAAGGTCCTAACTGGAAGGAACTAGTTCAATTACCTAGTGGTGAATTAATGATGAGTCACAAACGTAATTGGACAGGGATGTTACCTGCAGGGACTCGAATTTATAATGGTGATGAGACTAAAGGTATTATGAATGCTGTTGGAATTCAGCATTATGCCACTGGTGGTGTCATTGGCAAGATTGAGAGTGCTGGTAGTGGATTGATTAATTGGGCTAAAGGTTCACTTGAAAATGTCGGTTCTTGGATTGGTGATAAGTTTGAAGCCTTGTCTAAATTCATGGAACATCCAATTGAAAATACTAAGGCTTTAATGGCAACTGCTGGTAATAAGGTAATGCCTAAGATTGAGTCTTATGCTGAACTTTCCAAAGGAACTTTGGATAAAACAGCATCTAAGGCTGGAGATTGGGTCAAAGATCATATTCAAGATGTTATGGATAAAATGGTTGAGTCTATGGGTGGCTCTGGTAAAGCGATGCCAGCTAAAGCGTATGGTCCAATGATTAAGGCTGCCGCCGCTTACATGCACCAGAAGATAACTGATTTTAATGTAGATATGATTGAACGTATTATCGGCAATGAATCTGGCGGTAATCCACACGCTATTAATTTGACTGATAATAATGCCAAAGCCGGTACACCATCAAAAGGAATTTTGCAGTATATTGACCCAACATTTAATAATTACGCTATGCCTGGACACAAGAATATTTGGAATCCGTTAGATCAACTAATTGCACTGTTTAATGATGCGACATGGAGAACAGATATGGGAATGGGCTACAATGGCAAGTATGGCGAATGGCGTGGTACTGCTAGTGGTCCTTCTGGTCCAAGATTAATGGCTGCAGGTGGAGTTATTACTAAAGCAACAAATGCAATCATCGGTGAAGCAGGTCCAGAAATGGTTGTTCCGTTGACTAACAGAACCAGAGCCATGCAAGTTCTAAGTGAAGCTCAAGCTAAATTTGGAGATGGTAATAATTCTGCAGTTAGTTTTGATACAAGTAGGATTGAAGAAAACCAAAAGCAACAGGCATTGTTGACTCAAATTCAAAATAGAATTTTAGCCAAGATTCTTGAAATTATTTCAAGGGATGCCGCAAAGCCTGATGATTCGAATGTTTTAAAAAATCTTTATAAAATGATGAATGAATTAGGATTAAAAGATAGAAAAATTACTAAATATCAAATGGGGTGATAGTCTTGGCCATATTAACTAATGGCAAGTTTCGTGTTAATACGCTTTTATTAAAACCAAATAATGAAGATGAATTTGCAATCCAAGATTATCGTGGGTTGCATTTTTTAGATTTAAAAATAAGTTCACCACAAACAAAAACAACTTTGATCAGTAATACTGGTGTTGACGGTCAGCAGCAACAAGGACCGATTTTATATGATTCTCGAACTGCAACGGCTAATTTCTTTCTAGAAACATCTGATGAAATTGACTTTGAAGCAAAATGTCATGAACTTTATAACAAGTTTTTCCACAGAAAGTTAATAAGAGTTCGTCAAAGTAATGATATTGCTAGATGTTTTTATGGTATTACCAAGCCATTTGATATAACAGCGATTGGATATTTAGATAAGACATTTAGTGTTGAATTTGACATTCCAAGTGCTTATTTATATTCAGTTGTCAGAAGTAGCGACTTTCCTATTGATACGAAAAAAGAACCCTATGTTTTAAGTAATAATTTGAATCTTCCTTTCGAAGATTTGAATTATACAAAAGCTCAGGGTTCTTTTAAAATATTCAATCCATCCGATTTTGATATTCAACCTTATGAGCAAAATCATGAATTGAACATTATTTTTGAGGGAAATGGAAGTCCTGTATTAACTAATAGTGATACAGGGGATATATTCCAATTTAATGGTGGTTTAATTAATACCGATAAATTGATATTGAAAGGAGTTCATCCATTCTTGAATGGTAATGCTTGCGAAATTAATACTAATCATGGATCCATTAATTTACAAAAGGGTTGGAACAATTTCAGTTTGACTGGCTTTACTGGAACAGTTACCTTTGATTTTCCTTTCATTTATCTATGATTAAATTACCTCGTTATATTGTCAGTGATAGAAAAGGCCAGTATCAAGAAACACTGACATGTATTCAAAGAGATTCATTAAGTAATCACAAGGAAATGAATCAATCTGATCAAATAGATTTCACTGCTAAAAATGATGGTAGTATTGGTTATCAATTATTGCAGAATGAAAACTATATTTACTTTAATGGTCAGAAGTATCGAATAAAACAAGCCGATAAGGACGATGAGGCCTACGATAATAAACGCACGGTTTCAGCCACTCATATTTGGTTTGATTGTCGATATGTTTATCAATATGATACGTTACCGGGTAAAAGAAAATTGTCAGCTACCGACATGATGAGTTTTATATTTGATCAGAATGAGCTAGGAAATATGGGGTATACCTGGGAGGTCGTTGGTTCAAATGAGACCGCAACTTTTGAAGATTATGGTAATAAATCTGGACTAGATTGTATTAATGAATGTATTGAGAAATTTAATTTAGTAGTGGTTGCTGACAATAAACATATTAAATTGGTAATTATGGACCAATGGCAACACAAGACCAACAAGACATTTAGATACATTCATGATACTCCCACGTTTAAAGCAAGCATTGATACCACTGATTTACAGAACATTGCAAAAGTGTTTGGTAAGACGAACGCTGCAGCAGATTCAACCGCTATCGGTACCGCTGTTGGTTCTGTTAGCACAATGGAAACTGGTGGCGCTCCAGTAGTAACTGATCCAGATAATCCAACTAATGTTGTTCAATATTTGCCTAATGGTAGTAAGTGGGTTATGGATTCGAAAATTACATCTAATGATGAAACATGGTATAGAGTTTCAACAAATGGATGGGTCAATGAAAAATATCTAACTTTTGATAAAGAAGGGGATATTCAACCTGAAGACAGGGTTATTACTGACGTTTTAGGACAAGGAACTATTAAAGCTGCAGAAACAACAAATAACGATAGTGGGGATGATTCAACTACAACTCAACCAACTACCGTTAAAGTCTATGATTCTCCATTTACACCTCAGAATGAAGTACCTGGTCGAATCTTAAAAAATGGTGATCAATATCGGATTAATGCCTCAGTTAGCAATGGTGCTGGAGGTAAGACCTGGTATCAAGTTGCAACTAATGAATGGGTTTGTGCCGACGATATTACCTTTTCTGGTGATACAGATGTTCAACCAAAAGAAGTAAAAGAAAACGATAGTGATGATGCTTCAGATAATCAAAGCTATTCATTTCCTCCCTATATCGTTTATGATTCTAAGTCAATTAGTGAGTGGGGAGAACGTCCAGGACAAGCTGTTAGTAATGATGAGATAGAAGATCCAGTCGAAATGAGAAAATATGCCTTAGCTCAAATGAAGACTGAACCAGAAGTTAATATTTCATTGACTTATAGTGGTAGTGATTCTTTTGAAACTGGGGATATGGTCTTTTGTGATATACCTGCAGAGAATTTCACTACTTGGGTTACTGTTGTGAGTGTTAAATACAATCCATTAAGTTATTCGAATGTTTATGAGGTTAGTTTAAATTCCACTCCAACAACGTTGACGGATTATGAATTATCGATTCAGAGTTCATTGGTCAATGCTAGTAGAAATACTTCAATATCGTTATCTAATGGACTTATTGCTGGTCCTTGGACTCAAAAGGTAGGTGAGGTCTAATGACAGATATTAGAAGGATTGCGGATCCAATCAGTCAAAAATATTATTATCCTCAGACTCACTATTTAGCTGTTAAAGGATTAACAGGGTTTGTGGATAAAAGGATTGATGAAAAAAGTAATTATGCAAAATATATTGAAGACTTTGAGTTATTAAATAATTCAGGTCTTTTTTATTTTGACAAAAACACAAAAAATAAGCCTGCAGGTATCGAAAGTGGATACTTACAGGCTATGTTTAAGGATTCGAAAAATGGTGTGATTGAAATTGCTACTACCAATAAATATTTGGAAGTGGTAGATGATCAACTATCAGATTTGAAGGAAAGGAGTTGATAAATTGGATGATTTAGTAAAAGAGGTATTACAGTCTGAATTTCCTCAAAACATGAAACTCAAGTCTAAGGATGGTAAGAGTGTAATTTTAACATTCAAAAATGGTAAAGATATTATTATATCTAGTCCAGATGAGAATGGTGATTATAAATCAGAGGTTTATGAATTTAATGATGTTAAAGATAATGTTGTTTGGCCAGATTCCCCAGATTTTCCAGATTATTTAGCAAAGTTGAATTTAGACGGATTTAACGGTATTGCCAATTCTGATGCCAGGGATGATTACAACAATAACATTAAGCATATTCAACAAACAGTTAATTCAGTCGTTGATTATTCTTTAAGTCAGAAAAGTTATTTTTCTAGTTTGAAAAATACGCTAAGTAATTTAAAGTCTTTCATTTTAAAACTTATCAATGTCAGTGTTGCTAATTTCATGCATGAGAACGTTGAGGAAAAATATTATTCAAAAAAAGATATGGATAGAAAATTGAAATATCTTCAACAACAAATCAACAACCTGAACAATGCTGTTGAATACAAGCCAGATAGCAGCAGTCTTAATAGTGTATTTCCACCTTCATACGCAGGAGATAAACAAGTGGATATTAACGATGAAATTCAAGATGCAAATATCGAGAATAAGATTGATTCACTTAAACAAAATTTAGAAAAGGAGAAAGATTAGATGGCAGATACAGTTAATACGGATCCAACTAATACTAATCAGGAAACCAATGTCCCTGAATTACATATTCCAGTTGGAAGCCAATACAGTACTTTAAAGACCGATATTCCCCTAGAACAACCAATGATTTTCTATCTAGATGGTTCTAAGGCGTTCTATCTTCCACACGAAGATACAGACGATGAACATATTCATAATCTGCCTCAAGGCGTGGTTGACACACTAACCAATAAACGTATATTTCAGGAAATCAGTATCCGTCAAGGTCAATCGGGAATGTTTAAGTCACCAATACTATTTTTGACTAAAAACGGTCCTGTGGACATGACGAATTGTTTGATTCGATTTGAAGGTAATGACCATGCTGGAGCTGAAATATATGATGATGGGGGCTTCAATCGTGTTCAAGCTAAACTTGGTCAAATCATTTGGTCACCACCTGCAGAAGTAGCTCAAACAGCTGGTTATTATAAGAATTGTCATTTTGTTATTGAGTCGCCTGATAGAAGTAAGATTTATACAACTTTAGATTTTTCATTAAATGTCATTGCGAATGATGTGTCCTATCCGAGAGCAATGGCTTTTTATGTGTCTGAATATCAACGAGCTTTGTTTCATATTAAAGAGATGCAGCTTTCAGCTGATCACCAATTAAGTTATTTGCTCAATGCTTATGCGGCAATCATTGCAGATAATTTGGCTTCGGTTCGTCAAAAAATGAAAGAAATCTCTGATGAGTTAGACGAAAATTTAAAAACCGGCAACGATAAAATTGACGGCTATGTGACAGAGAACAAAGAGAAAATTGGTACTTTGAATAAATCTGTTGATGATGCTCAGACTCGAATGGATGGATTAACTGAACAAATCAAAGGTTCAAATTTAGTAACTCATGATGGACTCTATTCAGATGTTCAACTTGGGATTGATATGGGGGATATTGTTTTGAATATGAATGATGTGATTTTAGATCCAAAAATTGAAGAAAAAATTGATGCTATGAGTAAAGCATTAGATTCTGATAGTGGAGATGATTCAAATGGCGGCAAATAATGATTTAGAGAAAGTTGCATTATTAGTAGCCAAAATGCCAATTGGTATCAAGTATAAGAATGCTCAAGGCGAATACTCAACTGCACCGCTAGATCTAAAAGATAACAAAATCGATGGAACCAATGCCTTTTTACCAGCAGATGCTGCACAAGGCGTAATTCAAAAGCAAATCGACAAAATCGATACTTCAGATAAGATTGAGGATCCAGACATTTTGAAAAAAATTGAAACTATGACTGCCGCACTTGATTCTGATGCTGCAGCAACAACTAATTAAGGGGAGGAAAAATAAATGGCAACAAATAAACTAACCGAAGTCGCTGGACTTGTAGTACAGGCCGTTATGGGTGCAAAAGTTAAAGATAAAGATGGTAATACTAAAACTGTAAAACCCACTGGGGATGATAATCTTTTAGATTTAACAGATATTGGTGCATTTGGTGGAGGGTCTGGTGGAACGGATATTGATAAGGAGCATCCTAGTGCTGGGGCTAATTACTATGCTGGTTCACTTGCTGATGGCGAAATCACACAACGCAATTTCGAGTGGGGTGGGACGGATGATCCTACTAAATCAAATACAATTACTTTTAAGGATGCACAGGGTTCTAAATTCAATGGAAACTATGACGGCATTCAACTGCTAGGGCACATTCAAAAGACGGTAGTCACTAACGGTGTTGCTGGAACAGTTACGGATTTACCACTAAACTGCGATGTAAACAATGTGGTAAAGAGTGGATGTTACACTACGCTCGCTTCATATCCCATCTATATCAATAATTCCAGTATTAATGTCGGGTCTGCAGCATTTGTACCAATTATCGGAATTGGTGAAAATCTTGGTGGTAAAAATGTTAAGGCACCATCAATTTCATTGACTCTCAATGCGGACATGACGCTGACTTTGACACATGACAAGGGATATAGCAATGATGGCGCTAGTCCAGCAACTGGTGTTGAGTATCAATTTATCGTAGATACGATTTCAACTTATTCAGTTCAAAATGCAGTATCGCAATTGCCATCAACTGTTAATCTTTTTACAGGATCATCAGTTGGAAATGTTTTACTAACAGGGCCATCAACATATCATGAAAATGCAGAAGATGGTTATTTAATCACTTTAAGTAATAAAACTTTAGCGGCTCCAAATAGTAGTTTCGGAGGTGTTTATTCAATACCTCTTGGAGATGACCAAGTTCGTATGGATTTATCATCAATTGGACTAAAAGGAATCAAAGTTCCTAAAGAAGAGCTGATTATGAATAATTCGTTTGATGTTTCTGATCAACTATCACAATACGTTGGAAAAGTTGTTCAAGGTCAGTACAATTCTTCAGATGGCTGGATTAATATCAATCATAATTATTCATTCAGTATCGTAAGTTTTGAAGGATCATCCATCAAGATACTTCCTAACGAAAACATTAATTTAAGCTTAACAGTGCATGTAACAGAAAAATCATCTAATAACGTTGATCATGATGAGTTCCCAATTCCAGTAATTCGTGTAAATACTTATAAAAATTAGGAGGTGAAACTATGGAGATAGCAGTTTATTTAGATGATAGTAGAAATATTATCAATGTGAATGATACAAATGACATTGCTGCTGAAAAGCAAGCAAAGGAAAAAGGTTGGATACTTATTCAAAGTGATCCAGCTTTTTTAGTTAGTGAAAGTTACCTCTGGACGGTCAGAGAATCGGATAACAAATTAGTCCACATTTCAACAGGCTTAACACCTGATGAAGAAACTAAAGTATCACTAGTCGAGTTAACCAAAGATCAGCTAAAAGATAGTTTAACTAAAGATCAACTTCAAATGGCCTTGACAACTTTAACGAAAGAATATATTGAAGATAAAGCTAATTCTAGAATGGTTACCACTGAATTAACTAGGCAGATAGCAGATCTAACCATCAAGTTGGATAAGGTAATGGGAATTGATCTAACTCCAAAAGTACCAACAGAAATCAAATCCGTCGCAACTACTGATGGAGCAGTAATTACAGCACAATAAAAATTAGAAAAAGGAAGTTTTAATTATGGCAGAAGTAGATCGTTCAAAGGATATTGAAGTTATTTATGATAAGGCAGGAAATAAAGTTGGCGAAAGTGAAGTTGGGACATCTAGCTATACAGTGACAGGACTAGCAGCAGGTACAGTAGTTGCTGATGGCGATTATAAAATCACTTTTAAGGATTCAGTTACAGGCCTCGAATCAGAAAAAGTTGATGCAAAAGGCTGGACAGTTCTAACACCAGCTCCAGAAGCACCAACAGACGTAACATCCACAGCTACAACTGATGAAGCAACCATTACAGCTAAGTAGTCAATAAAAGCACGCTCCCTTTCTGGTAGTGGTGGTGGTCGGAATAATTTTAAGGAGGAATTATTATGATAGAACTATTAAAGATGGAATTTGGATGGGGAACTTTGAAGGCTAGTGACATTGTTGGATATGTTCCAATCGTTATCTCAGAAGATGATTATAAAGAAATTACTGGCGAAGATTATAAGAGTGATAAAGAAGGAGTAGCCTAACGGCTACTCTTTTTTTGCATTCAAGGAAAGAAGGCAAAATATGCCACCACATGTATTCTTAGGCTACTCACTTTCGGAGCTTGGAAGTATATTCCTTTTGATAACTGGCTTTGGTGGGTGGTTTATTTGGCTAGTCAATCATTTCATAACTAGGCCCCTTCAAGATTCAATTAATAATTTGGCAAATACGGTTCAAGATTTTAAAAATTCTTCAAAAGAAGAACATAGAGAATTTAAAGAGCATTTTGAAAAGCTTGATAAAAAGCTAGAGGAGCACGAATTGAAATTGACTAAAGACAATGAGGAAATTAAAACTTTATTTAATAGAAAAGAGGAAGGTTAATGATGAAGAATAAATTAACATTAGATGTCCATTCAAAAGCGTGGTGGGTATCGTTAATTTCTTTAATATTAGTATTTGGCCAGCAAATTGGTCATTTGTTTGGTTGGGAAATCACTTCTGATCAAATCAATCAAATTATGGGAATAGTAAATACTATCTTATTAATTGGTGGTTCTCTTGGTTTAATTACTGACACATCAAAGGGTAATACGAATAGTAATACTCCCACAGAAGTACAAACACCAACTTATTCAAATTCAACAAATTTAAGGAGGAACTAGCATGACTAAATATTTTGCTGATATATCAAGCTATCAAAGAGACGATTTAGCATTCTTCCAAAATTTTGTAAATTCAGGTGTTCAAAGTGTTTTAATCAAAACTACTCAAGGAAGCGCTAATGGATCTAACTATTTAAGCCCTAAGGCGTTGACTCAAACTAGGAATGCGATTAAAGCTGGTATGAATGTTGGATTTTACCATTATTTTCTAGCGATTAGTGTTACTGATGCAATCAATGAAGCAAAATTCTTCGAGCAATCAGTTGTTAATTTAGGTTTTGGAAAAGATACACCTCTTTGTGTTGATGTAGAAGATCCGTCATTGAATACTTCAGCAGTAGCAAGCTATGTTGATACTTTCATTAATTACCTTGAAACACAAGGTTATACAAATGTATTCCAATATAGTATGGCTAGTTGGTTCAACCAAGGTATTCTTGATGCTAATAAGTACCCGACTTGGGTAGCTAGCTATGGATCAAGCGATTGTGGAGCAAGAGGTAACATTGTCGCTTGGCAGTACACATCAAGCTGGGGCGGTGGCTCTCAAGACATGAGTTATGACTGGGGCATCTTTGATAAGCAACCAGCCAAAACTGAAGCAACCACACAACCTAAAGTTGAACCCCAAAAGCCTAAAGTAGAAAATGTTATCAAATTAACTGAACAAACACATCCAGTGGACAGATTAGGCATTGAACGACCTGAAATGTATGAGGTGGGATCAACCTGGAAGAGTTCAGATATTAGATTGATAAATAATGAACCTCATTATCAAATTGCTACGGATATTTTTGTTCCGCTATCAAAAACGCCATTTAAAGATTTAATTATCGTTAAATACATTGATGATTTGCCTGCTCCTGTCTTTAACTCAAAGGGAAAACGTGTACAGAATGCGTCTGTCAGCACTGCTAAATCATTTAAAACTGATGGATTCAAAATTATTAATAAAATTCCAATGGCTAAGATTGCTACTGATGAATATATTCCATTCGAGTATACTTCGGGCAGTAGATTTGAATAAAAACGATAACATTTAATGTATCTCTGCAGATGAGGTGGACAAGGGTCTTATTTTAAAGTGGATGAAAATAGCTAATGAATATCCTTTATAATAAGAGTATAAAGGAAAAAATTTTATGATTTTCCTTTAAATATAAATGAAAGGAGGAAAACTTAATGGGAAACACCATTAATAGCTTTCTTGATAACTTCTTTAGTGATAAAGCTAATTGGCAAGGAAAAAGAGATTCTATAATTATGATTCCGGTAGATAATGTAGTTAAATTTCCTTTGCAAGAGAATGATTATGTTGCCATAAAAAAAGAAAATTTTAAGATGCCACAAGTTAAGCCAATAATAAGTATTGAAGCTGATAAAATTAGTAAATTATCGAGAATTATAAATTCGATTTTGAGTGAAATACTTTATAGCGCTGATTTTGACAATAGAGTAAAAAAGAGCTTTGAAAACGCCACTTTCTATTCTTTTGAACTTGAAGGAAAAGAAGGAAAACGAGTACTTGAAATTACTGCCGAAGAATAATCAAATCGATTTTAAAATGAAGAAAAAGATTATGTTTTTTAGTAAGTTTTGGGTAATTTTATGATTCTTTCTACCGATTAAAATGGCTCTCACTCGAATAATAGAGTGGGAGCCATTTTTATATTTTGTTATTCAATTCTCTTTCTCGAGTATCCAATAAAATTCGAAGTTCTTTAATATCATCCAATGTAGATTTATTTTTAATAAATCCACGTGCTGCAGAACGAGAATTTAAATACCTGGTACGATCTCTATTCTTGTTATCCCACTTTTTATTTGCTTTAATCCTTGCTTCAGTTAATTTTTCTGACATAAAATTCTCCTAAAGAAATTCTTTTAAAAAAGTTAGTATAATCAGTACAATGGAAATTCCAAATAATATGATAGTAGCTTTTTGTTTTTTATTTTTCATACATCAACATGGTATACTAAGGATAGCAAACAAGGGCTTCCGCCCCTGATTGTCTCAGAACCAGCTTTTTATAAAAGCTAAAACTGAAAGAATTGTTGTTATGATTGCAAGTCTATATTCAACTCTTTCTCGTTTTTCCTTTTGTTGCTGGTTCTTTCTTTTTATCCTGGAACCGATGTTTTCATCTCCTTCCTTACTACACTTATTATAATACACTCTCGAGAGTGTATAGTCAAGTTGTTATATCAAAAAAGTAACCAATTAAATTAATTTTTAACTGGTTACTTGGAGGATTCACAAACTATTTAAGATGTTTTGGACGTTCATTTCTGCACATATTTTGCACACTTCGGTGTGTTTCTACCATTATATAGGGATTTGATACCCCGATCACCGGTATTAAGAGATTAATATCATTTAGCTTTAATCATTGTTATATCAATGGTTAAGGCTTTTTTTGTATCCTTAAAATGGAACCCAACGAACTAATAGAATTCTTTTAAAAAAGATCCTATTAACGATTACAACACATAATGGCATAAATGATAACAATTTAAAGAAATCCTCTGAGAGCTCCTCTAAATCACTCACAGGTAACAAAATTACTTGGGGAACTTATTTCAAGTATACAGTAGTGAGACATTAAGAAGGTTAAATAATTTGGACAGATTAATCATCAATAGATAACATGATCAGTTAAAACTGAAACAGTATTTTTATTCAAATATTTATCTTGAAGATTATCTTTATCTTTAACTTTAGTCTTGCCGTTTAAGAATCCTTGAATCGTGATCTGATGGTTCTTTTTCAGTGACTCTGTCATTGAGACCGTGGTAATAAAATATTGATCACTCGTATCTAGTGGGGTTAATAGAAGACGATACTTATTCGTGGATATTTCAGAAAAATCCTTGATGTAAAAATCCTTTAGAGCAACTTTCATGAATAGGGTATTGCTGTCGTATTGCTGCATCGAAGTTAGATCTAATTTTTTCATAATATCAGGATAAGCTGATTTCTTTTTTGATACGTTTTTCTTATTAGTAGCTTTAATCAAGTGTGTACGCGGATGAATGGAAGAATTAATACTAGTCAAACTAATGCTTGTTAAAATTGAAAAACTGGTTAATAAAGCAATTTGTTTACGATTCATAAATATCCTCCTGATAGTAATTTTGTTATTAAGTATAAGTCGATTTTTGAATTAAAAATAGCAAAGTGTATATCTAATTATTGATTAAAATTAATAACAAATTCGATTAACAATCGTTCAAAATCTATTTTAAAAAATTGGCTATTTTGATACGATACCTTTAATCAATTCGAAAGGACGTTGAAAAGTGGGAAAGAAGTATGATCAATTGATTGATAATGTTTATACTCATTTATCAAATCAGCATATAGATACTATTCATGTAACGCAATTTGTTAGGATTTGGAATATTTCTAGAAGTACATTGTATGTTAATTTTGATGGTATGGAAGATTTATACCTCAGTTCCTTTGAGAAAAAAATAGTTGCCAAAGCAAGTCAAAATAGTAATTCACTGAAAGAATTCGTTGAGGAACTTATTAAAAATATTAATCAGAATAAAGTTTTTTGTCGTAATTGCAATAACTTGAATGAAAAAGCTTTTAAGAAACGAATCATTGAAAATTATATTAAATTGGAGATTGAAAGATTTAATTTGATTGCTAATTCTAACAAGGCATCGGTGATCTTTAGTCTTACTTATTTGATCACAAAATGGTTTGAAGAAGATTTAAAAATAGATGTAACGAAAATTTTAAACGAATTAAATAATTGTTTAGAAAATTAATTTACGTTTTTGGACATTTTCAGGAAACTGATTATATTTTTTCAAAAAGACTCCAGTTATAATAAAAGAGTACTCAATTGATAATCCTGAGAAAATTATCATTAAATAATTGTTTACAAAAAAAATACCACTAGGAGAATCAGATAATAACTTTGCCGACTTAAAAACAATGATTATCTAATCGTTGTTTTTTTGCGATTCTAGCCATATTTGAGATTATTCCTAAAACATGTATTATATATACGAGGTGAAAATATGTTTAGATATGCAAAAGAAGAAGATGCTGATCAGATATTACCTATCTTGTTCCAAATCTTCGATGAAATGGAATTAGATGTTTTTAAAAAAGCTGGTAATGAGAAGATGGCACAAGTTATCAAAGAAGGATTTTTCCAACCGGGCTATCGCTACGGCTTTGATAACATTCTTGTTAACGAACTTGACGGTAAGGTTGTTGCTATCGCTGTTGGTTATCCAGAAAGCCAAGAAGACGGCATTGATAAGCCATTAATCAAGATTCTGCACGAACATGGTATTAAAGAGGACAATTTATTTGATGATAAAGAAGCATGGCCTGGAGAATGGTATTTAGATTCATTTGCAGTTGCTCCGGATTACCAAAATCAAGGTATCGGTACAAAAACTATGGAACATTTCATCGATGTTATTAAAAAACGTGGTGAAAAGATTTTGAGTTTGAATGTTGATGTCGATAATGAACCAGCTAAGCATGTTTACACAAAGGTTGGTTTTGAAAAAGTAGGCCAATTGTACATTGGTAGTCACTTATATGATCATATGCAATATGATTTAACAAAATAAAAAATACCCCATTAGAGTCACACTGAAAAGTATGTTTTTCTAATGGGGTATTTTTAACATTTATTTTTGAAATTATTTAAATAAGGTATTTTGGATTTTAATAAGTTACCGTCTAGTTCGGTGTTAGAAGATAAAGTTGGTAATTTGATATATTTATTCAAAAAAATTGTCAATAGAGTACCAATTGGTCCGTCATCCATATTAGTAAAATCTAGTTCTAGACCAGGATGTCCTTGGGCTAGGATGGTGGGTTGAACGACTAGAATTTCTTTTCCATCTTTTGTCACGTGATAATCAGACATAACTAAGTTACCAAAAACATTCCAATTTATTTGTCCTAGATGAACGTACTTTAAATCTAGCATAGGGATGGCATTGATAGTGGCTTTTTCTTCACCATTGATTTCAATTGAATAAATTTTAAGAAAATTATTTTTTAATTTTATTTCACCAATCAACGTATTTAAACGATTATATAGTTTGATCAAAAATGGATTCTCTTTGTCTCGTGAAGCGATAAAAACTGTCTCTTTATTTTGATTAGTTATGACCAAAATATTACCGACAGTCAAATCCGCTTTTCGGATGTATAAATTCATCATTTAGTAAAATCGTCGCCTTTATTTATGACTTCTTCGACAATCTGAGCAACTCCGTCATTAACATTATTATCAGTTGTGATGTCGGATAAATCTTTGATAGCAGGAATAGCGTTTTGCATTGCTACGCCGATTCCAGCATCACGAATCATTGACTCGTCATTCAAATTATCACCAATGGCCATTGTTTGGTCTTGAGTGATGTTTTTATCCTTTGCGTATTGTAGAAGAGCAATTCCTTTTTGCGCATCAATACTATTAATCTCTACGTTGTTGGGTGATGAGGATGTAACTACGACATCTTTAATATTTTTTTCAATATCAGCTCTAAGAGGTCCAAGAACTTCTTGTTCCTTATTGCTGAAGGCTAGTAATTTCATAATTTGATAAGATGGATCACTGAGGATTTTGTCGTAACTGTCGACAAAAGTCATTGGTGTCAATTTGATTCGTTCCATAGTATCTGCTAGCGCTTGTTCATAGGTCGTACTAGGATTTAATTTAACCAGTAATTCGGCTAAGCTAGTTACACGCATATCTTTGTTGTCGGAAAATATTCCTTTGTTGGTTACAACTTCAAAATAAATTTGGTGTTCTTTCAAATAATTGATAACTTTGATTTTTGACGATTCAGAAATTGGATTACTTGAAATCAAGTTTTCATCTTTGTCATAGATTTCGGCACCGTTTAAGGTGATGTATCCGGGATGAACGCGATCTTTTAAGAATGGCTTAGCTTCCTCAAGGCTTCTACCAGTTGCAATCAAAAATTCAATTCCTGCCTTTTGTGCATTTTTAATGGCTTGAATATTACGATCAGAAACAGCCATTTTATCATTTAACAAAGTTCCATCCATATCGGATGCAATTAATTTAATCATAAAGTTCCCTCCGAGTGCGTTATGCTATATGTGAATGTTACCATATTTTATAGAATTAATATCATACAGGTAGGTGTAAATTTGAAAACGCTAATAAAAAATGATTGGCAAGAGGTTTTGCAAAGCGAATTTGACAAACCGTATTATGAAAAATTACGTGAATTTTTAGTTAACGAGTACAATACTCAGACGATTTATCCAGAAATGCATCATATTTATCAAGCTTTCCAGTGGACTTCTTTTAAAGATACAAAAGTGGTTATTTTAGGACAGGATCCTTATCACGAACCTAATCAGGCAATCGGTTGTAGTTTTGCTGTAGCTCCAGGGGTAAAAATTCCACCTTCATTGCGTAATATCTATAAAGAATTACAAGACGATTTAGGTTGCACCCCAGTTAATCACGGTTATTTAAAATCCTGGGCTAAACAAGGAGTTCTTTTGTTGAACTCTGTTTTGACAGTTCGTCGAGGGGCTGCTTTCTCACACAAGGGGAAAGGTTGGGAACAGCTGACTGATTATGCCATTCACGCTTTGTCAGAACGTGGTAAAGTCGTCTTCATCCTATGGGGGAATGCGGCTAAGAGTAAGATTCCTTTGATCGATCAATCGAAGAATACAATTATCTCTTCGCCCCATCCAAGTCCTTTTGCAGCCCGCTACGGATTTTTTGGTTCAAAGCCATTTTCCAAAGCAAATAAAGCGCTTTTATTCTATAATGAAAAAGAGATCAATTGGCAGTTACCTGAGAATGCCGAGGATATGGAGGAAAAGTAATGGATTTATTTGAAAGCTTAAAGAGTAAGATTAATGGAAAAAATTTGACAATTGTTTTCCCAGAAGGTGATGAACCAAGAATTTTAGGTGCCGCAGTTCGTTTAGCTAAAGAAAATATTTTAGAACCTATTTTAATTGGGGAAGCTGACCAAATCAAACAAGTTGCTGCTGACAAATCATTTGACATTGCTGGCATTAAGATTGTTGATCCTAAAAAGTATGCTGATTTTGATACTTTAGTTGATAAGTTTGTTGAACGTAGAAAAGGCAAGAATACTAAAGAACAAGCACAAACAATGCTTTTAGACAATAACTATTTTGGAACAATGCTCGTTTATACTGGAATTGCTGACGGAATGGTTTCGGGTTCAGTTCATTCAACTGGTGATACTGTTAGACCGGCTTTACAAATTGTTAAAACAGCTCCAGGAAACTCAAGAATCAGTGGTTCTTTCATTGTTCAAAAGGGTGATCAAAGATACATGTTTGCTGACTGTGCCATCAATATCAACCCTAATGCTCAAGAATTAGCTGAAATTGCTGTTCAAACTGCTAAGAGTGCAAAATTGTTTGATATTGATCCAAAAGTTGCTATGCTTAGTTTTTCAACTAAAGGTAGTGCTAAGAGTGATGAAGTTACTAAAGTTGCTGAGGCTACAAAGATTGCTCATGAGTTAGCTCCTGATTTAGATCTTGACGGTGAATTACAATTTGACGCCGCCTTCGTACCAAGTGTTGGTGCTCAAAAAGCTCCAGATTCAAAAGTCGCTGGTCATGCTAATGTTTTCGTCTTTCCAGATCTTCAATCAGGTAACATTGGTTACAAGATTGCTCAAAGATTTGGTGGTTTTGAAGCGATTGGACCTATCTTACAAGGATTGGCTAAACCAATTTCTGATCTATCACGTGGTTGCAATGAAGAAGATGTCTTTAAGACAGCTATTTTAACTGCCGCCTTGGCACTCTAAAATTGTTACTTTAAAATTGAGGGGAAATTATGCTCGAATATCAATTAACAACACATTCATATGAGGAAACAGAAGACTTAGGTGCAAAAATCAGCACTTTACTCGAACCTAGCGACGTTTTAGTTTTAAATGGTGATTTAGGAGTAGGTAAAACTGCCTTCACTCGCGGGCTAGCAAGAGGGTTAGGTATCAAACGCAATGTTAAGAGTCCAACTTTTACACTAATTCGCGAGTATCAAGATGGACGCTTGCCACTTTATCATATGGATGCATATCGCTTGGAAAGCAGTCCTGATGAGGATCTCGGGTTTGATGAATACTTCAATGGTAACGGTGTTACGGTCGTCGAATGGCCACAATTTATCAAAGATGAGATCCCTGCAGAACACATTTCAATCAATATTACCCGCTTGTCAGATACTGATCGACAAATTGTCTTTAAATTGCGTGGTAAGAAATATGAGGATCGTAAATTTGGAGATTTGCTATGAGCGAACAATTAGTATTGCGTGAAGCAATTCCAAGTGATGCCCAAAAATTGATTAATTTTTTACAAAAAGCTGATAAGCAGAGTGATTTCATCGTTTTTGACCATGATTTGACTCGTGAGAAAGAAGAATTGGCACTGGATGCAATCTACCAATCACGCTTTGATGAATTGGAGTTAGCACTTTTTGAAGATGAAGTCATCGGTTTTTGTCGCATTGAAAATGTTGATGATACGAAGGCTGAATTAGGTGTTGTAGTTGATCAAGATTTTTGGAATAACAAGATTGCCTCGTATTTGATTGAAGATTGTTTAATTTGGGCAAAAGATTCACCGCTAAAGAAAATTTTTTTAGAAGTATATCAAAATAACCCAGCTGCAATTCATATTTATCAAAAATATGGATTTACAACTGAGTTAGAAAAAAATAAAACGTTTGTAATGTCAAAGATGGTTTAGCTAGTTAGCTTGACCATCTTTTTTATTTGTTCAATTCCAAATTGCTGTTCGGTTTTGACCAGGATCTCAGCACAAGCAACGCTATCTGCTAAAGCATTGTGATGATTCCGCAAGTCAATATTTAACCGATCAGAAACAGTATTCAATTTGTGGTTAGGAAAATCTGGGAAAAATTTTCGACTAGTTCTCAAAGTATCAATAGTTAAATATTTCGGTACCATAATTCCGTATTCCGTAAGGGTATTTTTTAAAACAGAATTATCAAAACTAGCGTTATGAGCAGCAACTAAATGACTTGTATCAAATAGTGGACGAATATGATTCCAAACTTGATCAAATGTTGGTGCATCGGCAACATCTTCGGGATGAATGTGGTGGATTTGAATGTTTCGAGAGCTAAAGTATTGTTGAGGGTTGATCAAAGTATAAAAGTTATCAACGATTTGATTATCTCTAACTAATACTAAAGCTAAAGAGCAAGCACTAGAACGGCTGCCATTTGCGGTTTCGAAATCCATTGAGACAAAATTCATAAATAATTAATCTCCTAAAGTTAAGTCTAGTTCGATTGGACAATGATCTGATCCATAAATATCATTCAAAATGTCAGCATTTTGAATTAGATCTTTACCGTTGTCAGAAACGACAAAGTAGTCAATTCTCCAACCAGCATTGTTCTTGCGGGCGTTAAAGCGATAACTCCACCAAGAATATTTTTCTTCATTAGGGTAAAGACTTCTGAAACTATCAATGAAACCACTATTTAAGAGTTCTGTAAACTTATTACGCTCTTCGTCTGAAAAACCAGGATTTTTATGATTAGTTTTATCATTCTTTAAATCAATTTCTTCGTGGGCAACGTTTAAATCACCACACAAGATTACAGGTTTTCTTGTTGCAAGTTTATTCATATAGTCTCGTAAAGCATCGTCATAACGCATTCGATAATCGAGACGCTTTAATTTTTGCTGTGAATTAGGGGAATAACTGTTGATTAAATAGAATTTAGGAAATTCTAAGATCAAAGTACGACCTTCATCGTCAAATTCAGGGATGTTCAAACCATTTTTGACGTTTATTGGCTTTTCCTTTGTAAAGATAGCAGTCCCTGAATAGCCCTTTCTCTGAGCATAGAAAAAGTATTGGTGGTAGCCAGGTAATTCAAGGTCAATCTGACCTTCTTGGAGCTTGGTTTCTTGAATACTGAAAATGTCAGCATCTAAATCTTGAAAAATTTTAACAAAATCTTTTTTTACAACGGCACGTAAACCGTTTACATTCCAGGATATAAGTTTCATCTGATCACCTCGGCATAATTATAGCATTATGTGATGGTTGTTAGTTCGTTATGTATATAAGGATGTGATAAAATTAAATGTAAGTCTATGCTACACGAAGGATGATGAATATTGAATTTTCCAGTTGAAAAATTACCTAATATTGAATTTAAATTAAATGAGCCTTTAAGTAAATATACGTTTACTAAAACAGGTGGGAACGCCGATGTTTTGGCTTTTCCAAAAACTCGTGAAGAATTAGTCGAAATTGTTGATACAGCCAGAGCCAATAATGTTGAAATCACAGTTATTGGAAATGCTAGTAATTTAATAATTAAAGATGGTGGAATTAGGGGAATCGTAATTATTCTACCTAATTTTAAACAGATCACGGTTTCGGATACAAAAGTTACCGCCGAAGCAGGTGCCACGATTATTAATACAACTATTGCTGCTCAAAAAGCTGGGTTGACTGGAATTGAGTTTGCGGCTGGTATTCCCGGAAGTGTTGGTGGAGCTGTCTTTATGAACGCCGGAGCTTATGGTGGAGAGATTAAGGATGTTTTTGAGTCCGCAGAAGTATTATTGCCAGATGGTCACATCACGACTTTGACCCATGAAGATATGAAATTCTCATACCGCCACAGTTTGGTTCAAGATGATGGTGGTATCGTTATTAGTGCTACGTTTGCACTTAAACGTGGTAATAAGGAAACAATTCAAGAAGAAATGGATCGATTGAACAATCTTAGACGTTCTAAGCAACCTTTGGAATATCCATCTTGTGGAAGTGTCTTTAAGCGTCCAAAGGGCCATTTTACTGGTCCATTGATTATTAAAGCTGGTCTTCAAGGAAAAATGGTTGGCGGAGCACAAGTTTCAATGAAACATGCTGGTTTTATCGTCAATATTAAGCATGCCACAGCAACTGATTATTTGAATTTAATTCATCTAATTCAAAAGACTGTTAAAGAAAAATTTGATGTTGAACTTCAAACCGAAGTTCGCATTATTGGTGAAGATAAAAAATAAGAAAACGGTAGGTGTTGTCTGTGGAAATAATTGAATCAATTATTTTGATTCTTTCATTATTAATTATTGCCAATATTATTAGTCACTACTTTGTCTCAATTCCCCCCAGTTTATTACAAATTGCGGCCGGAATTATCGCGGCATTATTTATGCACATTAAAATTAGTGTCGATACAGAGTGGTTTTTACTGACGTTTATTGCGCCAATTTTGTTCAATGATGGGAATAATTTTCCAAAAAGAGAGCTCTGGAAATTAAAGGGTCCAATTTTGGGAAATGCCATCATTTTAGTTATTTTATCCACGGTAGTCGGTGGAGTATTTGTTAAATGGTTGATTCCTTCTTTACCTTGGGCAGTGGCTTTTACATTAGTTGCGGTCTTGTCGCCGACTGACCCAATAGCTGTGGAGTCAATAGCTAAAAAGGCTCATATTCCAGATAAATTAATGCATCTGATCAACGGAGAAAGTTTGATCAATGATGCATCTGGTCTGATTTGTTTTAAATACGGAGTTGCAGCTACGGTAACAGGAGTTTTCTCGTTGAAAAATGCTACGGTCGACTTCTTTTACATTTCAATTGTTGGGGCACTTTTAGGTGCCGCTTTGATTTGGATTTTCAATGGAATCCGTCTGTACTTGATCAACCAAGGTGTTGACGATTCAATTTTGCATGCGATTATCCAAATCATTATTCCGTTTATAATTTATTATTTAGCGGATGATGTTTTTGATGTTTCTGGAGTTGTGGCGGTTGTTGTTGCCGGAATATTTAATATTTCTTCAAGTAAAAATATGAGTAACTTTACTCCGGAGATTCGTTTAGTTACTTCAAGAACATGGGATCTGGTAGTTTACGTCTTGAACGGAATTGTCTTTGTTCTACTGGGAATCGAGATTCCGTTTGCGATGGAAAAACTAGTCCATAACGATAATATCAATACCTTTGGAGCAACTATCCTAGCTTTTGTTATTTGGATCATGTTGGTCGTAATTCGCTTCTTGTGGAGTTATATTTATTCAACATTTTCCAACAATAGTGATGGCAAAATCACTTTTTGGTCAAAAACTCGTTTTGATGATTGTTTGATGTCAGGTATTTCTGGTGTTCGTGGTGCGGTTACAATGGTCGGTGTTTTGTCGATTCCGTTGACAATCAAAGGTGGAGCACCGTTTCCATCGAGAACTTTAGTGTTATTTATTGCTAGTGCCGTGATTATTTTTAGTTTATTGGGAGCAACTTTTATTATTCCTTTATTGACTAAAAATAGCGCGCCAGTTGCTTATCGTGGTAGTACTTTTGCTGATAATGAAGATACCGATTCAGATGAAGAAGATATTCCAACGGTTGAGTTGACAGCAAAAGAAGCTAATCGAATAATTTTAGAAAAAACAATCAAAAAATTACGGGCAGAAATGGATGACGGCGACACGTCGGTCTATTCGTCGGTGATTGCTGAATATTTATATGATTTAAGAAACATTGGAATTCAATCGAATGCTTTAGTTAAAACTCATCAAATTAGTAAACGACGTGTTCGTGGGAAAAAGGATGCTGAATTGTGGGATGTTTGTTTCAATTGCGAATTAGAGGCGATTGAAGAACTCTTTAACAATCAGAAAATTTCTGAAGAATCTTATGATCTGGCTATCAAAAAGATTGCTCGTTATAAACGTGAGATTGTTCATCGTCGGTCAAATCCAACGATTGAATTTTTTTACAATTATTTCAGAAGAACTTATTTACAATTACGTCACCTTATTTACCGTTCAGTTAAATCGGATGATATTAAACAGATAAATCAGGATTCAATTAAAATTTCTATTGCTGGTGCTAAGAGTGCTTTAGAAAAATTACAAGAATTGAGTCAAACTGAACATGATGATTTAGAAGATAATTTAATTTATATTTTCCAACGTCATTATGAAGATCGCTTGGAATTACTCCAGGGTAAATATCGAGGCCGCTCGCCACAATTTAACAGTGACCGGATGAATTTGGAAATTAAAGCGTTGAGTTATCGTCGAGCTTTTGTTCAAGATATGTTAGAACAAGGTAAAGTTAGTAAAGCAACGGCTAATGAATTGCGTCAAAATATTAATTACAGTGAAGAAGTAATTAATATTGGTGTAGATTAACATATAAAATGTGATGAACTTTTATAATTTTTATTGTTTGTTATAATTAGTTCGAACTACTAAGGAGCTATGAAAATGAATTTTATACCAAGCAATATTTTTACGTGGCAGAATTTGGCTAACTTGGTTGATATCCTGGTAGTCTGGTATTTTTTGTATAAAGTTCTGTCAATGTTACGTGGCACAAAAGCTGTTCAATTGTTAAAAGGAATCGTGATTATTTTTGGAATCAAACTGATTAGTTGGGCTCTAAATTTACATACGGTTTCTTACTTAATGGATCAGTTGATCAATTGGGGAATTATCGTTATTGTAATAATTTTCCAACCTGAAATTCGTCGTGGATTGGAACATTTGGGACGGTTGCCATTCTTTAGTTCGACCAGTAACGAAGAAGGTAAGACGAAAAATCATCTGATTGAAAGTCTTGACCAAGCGATTCAATATATGAGTAAGCGTCGAATTGGAGCGTTGATCACCTTAGAAATGAATACTGGTTTGGAAGAATATGTTGAAACCGGAATTGATTTGGATGCCGAAGTTACAGGTGCATTGTTGATTAATATTTTCATTCCAAATACGCCATTACACGATGGGGCAGTTATTATTAGAAATAACCGAATCTCTGTTGCGGCAGCATATTTGCCACTTTCAGAAAGTAACACTATTCCTAAGGAACTCGGAACCAGACATCGTGCGGCAGTCGGTATCAGTGAAGTTACAGATGCTATCACGATCGTTGTTTCTGAAGAGACTGGCGGGGTAATGATTACTCGAAATGGGCACATGATGCTTGATCTTTCCCGTGAAGATTATTTGAAATATCTGCACGCTCAGTTAAAAGATCCTAATGAGAATGGAACACATTCAATTTTGGACTTTTTAAAACTAAACCGGAAGAAGGAGAGACAAGATGAAAAAGATAATTAATAGTAATTATTTTTACGCATTTATATCTCTCTGTTGTGCTCTTTGGCTATTCTTCTTTGTCAGCACGCCAGGTGTTGGCTCAACAAGAGATTCTAATCAATCGAATACTTCAACTGTGACCAAAAAGGCTACGATTAATGCGCCATTGCAATTGCAAGCAGATGTTGATAAGTACTACATAACGGGATATCCCGAGAAAGTTAAGATAACTATTGAAGGACCAGCAGCATTAGTAACTGCTACTAAGAACACGCAAAATTTTAATTTGTATTTAAATTTGCGTGATCTCTCAATTGGTCAACATCGTGTTCAAATTAAAGAATCTGGTTTGAATAGCGAATTGACTTACAGTATCAAACCTAAGTATGTAACGGTTAATATTCAAAAACGTGAAACTAAGAAATTCACGGTTGATGTCGACTATAACAAGGAGTCATTAGCTACTGGTTATGAAACAGGAACTGTGGACGTTTCACCACAAGAAGTAACTGTTACGGGGGCGGCTTCTGAAATTGAAAAAATCAATCGAGTAGTAGTTAAACCAATTTTACCTAAAGGAATAAAATCTACGTTTGATCAAGAAGTTTTAGTGCAAGCTCTCGATAAAAATGGTAAAACTGTAAATGTTACGTTAGATCCACAAACGGTACACGTAAAAATCCCTATCACGATTCAAAGTAAACAAGTAACTATTAATTTGAAACAAAAGGGAAATTCATCGGGTAACGGGTATACACTTGAATCTGATGTAAAAAATGTTAGAGTTTTTGGTACAAAGGATCAGATTGACGACATCGATAGTTCAATCGATGTGCCGGTTGATTTATCTAATGTAACGGAAAGTACTAAGAAGACGGTTAATTTGAGTGATGCTTTAGGGAGTAAAGTTTCATTCACTGATCCAACTTCGATTAGTGTGACTATCAGTAAGACAAATTCTAATACTTTGTCTAATACGACTGGGAATCAAACGTCTAGTACTAGTTCGTCAGATTCTGATTCAGATGATACGAGTTCATCAAGTTCATCAAGCACTAATTCAACAAACGATAATAATGATAGCGAATAGACGCTGGGGGTAAATTTTCATGACAAAATATTTTGGAACAGATGGTGTAAGAGGTATTGCAAATAAAGAATTAAGTCCAGAATTAGCTTTTAAATTGGGCCGTTGTGGTGGTTATGTGCTAACCCAACATTCAGAAAGTGAAAATGCACATCCTCGTGTATTGGTAGCTAGAGATACTCGTATTTCTGGTCAAATGCTTCAAGAGAGTTTAATTTCAGGACTTCTTTCAGTCGGTATCGAAGTTTTAAACTTGGATGTTATTACAACTCCTGCCGTAGCATATTTGGTACGTGCCGTTTCAGCTGATGCTGGTATTATGATTTCTGCTTCTCATAACCCTGCTGAAGATAATGGTATCAAGTTCTTTGGTGGTGATGGTTATAAACTAGCAGATGATGTTGAAGAAGAGATCGAAGAATTATTAGATGCAAAGGAAGATACTTTACCAAGACCTTCAGCTGAGGGCTTAGGTAGTGTTTCTGATTATCCAGAAGGTGCACAAAAATATCTTCAATTCTTGAAACAAACACTATCTGATGATCTAAGTGGTATGAAGATCGTCTTAGATACTGCTAACGGTTCAACTAGTCGTTTAGCAAGTACTTTGTTTGCCGATTTAAATGTTGACTTCGAAATCATGGCTTCTCATCCAGATGGAATCAACATCAATAAAAATGTTGGTTCAACACATCCTGAACAATTGGCTCAACGTGTTAAAGAGTCAGACGCCGTAGCAGGTCTTGCTTTCGATGGTGATGGAGACCGTTGTATAGCAGTTGATGCTGACGGTAATATTGTTGATGGTGACAAGATAATGTTCATCTTAGGCAAATATTTACACGATGGTGGCCGTTTAAAGAAAGACACGATCGTAACAACTGTTATGAGTAATATCGGCTTGTACAAGGCTATCGAAGCTAATGGGATGAAGTCTGTTCAAACTGCTGTCGGAGACCGTCATGTGGTTGAAGAAATTCGTAAGAACAATTACAACATCGGTGGTGAACAATCAGGACACGTTGTTTTGTATGAATACATGAACACTGGTGACGGAATGCTAACTGGTACACACTTATTGCACGTTATGAAACAAACCGGCAAGAGTTTGGCTGAATTAGCAGCACCTGTAAAAGTTTATCCACAAAAATTAGTTAATGTCCCAGTTGCCGACAAGAATTCATGGGATAAGCATCAACCAATTCTTGATGTGATCAAAGCCGTCGAAGATGAGATGGATGGCGATGGTCGTGTCTTGGTACGTCCTAGTGGTACACAAGCACTTCTTCGCGTTATGTGTGAAGCTGCAACAGAAGAAAAAGTCAACGAATACTGTGACCAAATCGTTGAAGTTGTTAAAAGTGAATTAAGCTAATATAATAGAATTTAAATAAGAGGGATTGAGGGTAAAAACTCAATCTCTCTTTTTTTGTACTTTTCTTTTGTTTTGGTGGTGTGGTTCTTTTTGGTTGTTGTTGATTGGATGCCGTCTTCCGCAACAGCTCTGGGAAACGCTGGAACGCTGTGGACGCAACTTGAAGCCAATTCCCAGAGCTGTTGCTCCAGACTGGATTGTGGATCTATGCTGTATTTTTGTGAATTTTGCAATTTCTATTGTGAGATAGTTGATTCTATTTTTTGGTAGTTTTGATTGTTAGTTTGGTGGAATACATCGTCTATTTGAAATAATTTTTACAAAACTAATTAAGAAATAGGGCAGGACAAGTTGATTTACTTTGGAATATAAGCACAATATTCCAAAAGAGCACCATACTATTCGTACTATTTAAATTTCCATTTCTATTCAAAATAGAACTAGAAACCCTGTTGAAGTGGAAAGCAAATATAAAATAGATCTGTTACTCAGTCCGGAATGGCAAAGCCGATTTGGCTCAGATGTGAAATTCTACTTAGCGCTTTAGCGCTTATGTAGAAGGCCAAGCTTTGAGATTTTGCGCACTTTGCAAAAGCTCAAAGTTGTGCCCACATCGTTCCAGCCAAAATCGGCTTTGCCATGGAGGACGGCATACTACCACCACACAAAAAAAGAATTACCACAATTAATGATATATACCAATTAATTAAAATGGTGTATACCACCTATACCATTTATAAAAAATATTAAACAATTCTTGACATGAATAGAATCAATTAGTATTCTATTCATTGTCGCAAGATGATAAAGTTAATTCGAATGAACTATACCATTATGAAAATATTAAACTATACCAATTAAGAAAGGCTTTAATTAATATGTGTGGAATTGTTGGAGTAATTGGAAATAAAAACGCAACTGATATCTTATTAAATGGATTGGAAAAACTTGAATATCGTGGCTACGATTCAGCCGGGATTTACGTTAATAATCAAAAAGGTAAGGATTTCTTAGTCAAAGAAGTTGGTAAGATTTCCAAACTTGAAGATGCTGTTACTAGCGATGTTCAAGGTGTTGTCGGAATTGGACATACTAGATGGGCTACTCATGGTAAGCCAACTGTCGAAAATGCTCATCCTCATTTCTCCGAGGATAATCGTTTCTACCTCGTACATAATGGCGTGATTACTAACTATGAAGAATTGAAAAATAAATATTTGTCCGATTTTACTTTTAAGAGTCAAACTGATACTGAAGTCGCTGTGCAATTAGTTGATTACTTTGCTAAACAAGGTATGGATGGCGAAAGTGCCTTTAGAAAAGCTTTGAGCTTGATTCAAGGTTCATATGCCTTTGCCATGGTTGACAAAGAACAACCTGACCGCATCTTTGTTGCTAAAAACAAGAGTCCGTTATTGATTGGTTTGGGTGATGGATTCAACGTTATCTGTTCCGATGCGATGGCTATGCTTGATCAAACACATAAATTTGTTGAAATTCATGATGGCGAAGTCGTTATTCTCGAAAAGAATTCTGTATCTATCAGCAAAATCGATGGTACAAAGATCCAAAGAGATCCTTACACTGTAAACCTTGATGCTAACGATATTTCTAAGGGAACTTATGCACATTACATGTTGAAAGAAATCGACGAACAACCTAATGTCATGAGAAAAATTTCTAAGAATTACATTAATGATGACAATTCACTCAATGTTGAACCAGCTTTATTAACTGAATTGCAAAAGGCTGATCGTCTATACATTGTCGCTGCAGGTACTAGTTATCACGCGGGTCTAGTCGGTAGAAACATTTTTGAAAATATCGCAGATATTCCGGTTGACGTTGAACTTGGTAGTGAATTTGGTTATCACATGCCAAAACTTTCCAAGCATCCATTCTTCATTTTCCTTTCACAAAGTGGAGAAACAGCCGACAGCCGTCAAGTACTCGTTAAAGTTAATGAATTGAATTTACCAAGTTTGACAATGACTAATGTACCTAATTCAACTCTTTCTAGAGAGGCAACGTTCACTATGGAATTACTTGCTGGGCCAGAAATTGCTGTTGCTTCAACTAAAGCCTATACGGCACAAATTGCTGTTGAAGCCGTGTTAGCAAAAGCTCTTGGAGAAGCCAAAGGATTGCAAGTTGCTAAAGATTTCAATTTGAAAGAGCAATTGGCATTAGCTGCTAATGGTATTCAAACGATTGTTGACGAAAAAGATCGTATCAAACAATTAACTGCTGATTATTTAACTGATAAATCAGATGCCTTTTATATCGGCCGTGGTGTCGATTATGCCTTATCCCTTGAAGCAGCCTTGAAATTGAAGGAAATTTCTTACATCCACGCTGAAGGCTTTGCAGCAGGTGAATTGAAGCACGGAACAATTGCTTTGATTGAAAAAGATACTCCAGTCATTGCCTACGTAAATGATGGTGTTGGTGCCAGTCATACTCGTGGTAATATCCAAGAAGTCGAAGCACGTGGTGCACACGTTTTAGTAATTGCTAATAAAAAGTACGCACAACCTGGGGACGAAATCATTATCCCTGAAGTAGATGAATTGATATCACCAATCATTAGTATTGTCCCAGCTCAATTGATTGCTTACTATGCAAGTTTGGCTCGTGGTAATGATGTTGATAAACCTCGTAATCTTGCAAAAAGTGTTACAGTGGAGTAATCTAAATGGACGTATTGTATATATGAAGTATAATAGTCTTCGGAATGAAGGCTATTTTTTTATACAAAAAATTTCAGATTGGTGGTTTTATGAGAAATAAAAAATTAAATTTGTTCTCAACAGTTATGTTTGGACTCAGTGCAATCATTGGGTCAGGGTGGATGTTTGGTTCTAGCCAGGCTGCCCAAATAGCTGGACCGGCAGCAATTGTTGCCTGGATCATAGGGGCAATTTTAGTAGCAATGATTGCGATGGTATATGTTGAAATAGGAACGATGTTTCCTGAAGAGGGGGCGATGAGCCGATTCACGATGTATACTCATGGATCGTTACTAGGACATATTTTCTCTTGGGCTAATTGGATATCGCTTTTAGCAATTTTACCAATTGAAGCGGTCGCTTCAGTTCAATACATGAGTACTTGGCCTTGGGAGTGGGCTAATTGGACGCATGGATTTATGAAGGGTGACCAATTAAGTTTTCAAGGTATTTTAATGGCAGCTGTCATGTTAATAATTTTTACATTTATTAATTATTGGTCGGTTACCATTATGGCCAAATTCAACAATTTTATTTCTGTTTTAAAAGTAATTGTGCCGATAATTACCATGGTTGTTTTAGTTTCGGCTCATTTTGATTTTGGTAATATGGGAAGTTCCTTTGGTGAATTTATGCCGAATGGGACATCTTCAATTTTCGTAGCTATTGGTAGCGCCGGAATTATTTATTCTTACGTTGCCTTTCAAACGGTTATTAATTTGAGTAATGATATTAAGAAACCATCAGTTAACATTAGACGAGGAATTATATTGTCACTGTTGATCAGTGCATTAATTTACATTGCATTACAGATCGTGTTTATTGGAGCCTTACCACAGTCTATTATTAGTGGTGGCTGGTCGAATATTGATTTCAATTCACCATTTGCGGATTTAGCAATTCTATTGAATATTACCTGGCTATCAACATTAGTTTACTTTACGGCCTTTATTTCACCAGTTGGTAGTGGGATTGCTTTTGCAAGTTCCGCAAGTAAATCGTTGTCTTCAATGCCAAAAAATAAGCACTTACCATTATTTTTAAGTAATTCAAACAATAAATACAATTCACCAAGAATTGCTTTATTCGTTGATTTATTAGTTAGTTTTATTTTGATTTTGCTGTTTAAAAATTGGTCGTTACTATCTCGAGTGGTAGCTGCATCAACTTTGATCTCATTACTTTCAGGACCAGTTGTTGCGGGTAGTTTGCGGAAGATGGGGCCGAAAATGCGTCGACCAACAAAGATTAAGGGGATGAAGTATCTAGCCCCAGTTGTATTTGATTTAATTAGTTTAGCAATTTATTGGGCTATGTTCCCAACAACGGTTGAAGTTATTGTGATTATTATCGTTGGTTTGCCAATCTATTTTGTTTACGATTATCGTCGTGGTTTTAGAGAATTCAAGCAAAAGTTATATGCCAGTTTATGGTTGATCGTTCATTTGATCGGTTTATCATTGATATCTTGGCTAGGTGGTTCAGCCTTTGGTGGGTTGAATTTGATTAAGTATCCACTTGATTTCGTTTTGATTTTGATTTTCTCAACTGTAATGTATTTCTGGGCAATTCATTCATTGTATTACTCAGGTTATTTCGATGATGCTAAGGAACTTAATGCGACGGTCAAGCTAGATGAAAATTGATGCGTAAGAAAATAATTCATTGGTCATGGGGATTAGTTATTGCCGTAGAATTAGTTTTGTTCTACAGTTCCTCAATGACTTATAAAGAACAAACCTCAGTACCATTTCTAGAAAAATATCTTGGGAACGAACCTTTTAAAGATAGCTTGTCGTCAATCGGTTTTTATTATGGCGGCAAGTATCAGTCAGTCGCAAACGATGGTTATTTCAAATTTGTTGAGTTCATCATTCGTAAAGGGGCTCATTTCAGTATTTATTTACTATTAGGAGCATTTTTGTGTTTAGCACTTTACTGGTGCTTTCAACAAAACTGGTTTTTAAGAGTTTTCATACCTTGGATGACGGCTACTGGTTTAGCTGCCTTTGATGAATTTCATCAGGGACTTACCGGCGGCAGATCACCAATGGTTCAAGATGTAATTTTGGACAGTGCAGGTGCTTTTGTCGGCAGTTTGATCGTTGTCTTGATACTTTTCTTGATTGAACGAAAGAAAGCACTATAGCTTTATAAGCCTTATTGAAATCACATATGGAGTGTGGTTTTGATAAGGCATTTTTTATAAATTATTTATAACTTTTTTATATATCCATAAGCGAATTGTTTAACAAATACAAAAAGGATTGTATTATCTGAAGTAGATGTTTAAACATATTCTATTTAATTTATTAGGCGGTGGATATTATGAGAATAAAATACAAAATTGTACTTTGCTTTGCAGTATTATTTGGATTTATATTTGTGAGTCAAACTAGTCTTGTCAATGCGGATTTACTTGATACTACCCAAAATACTTCTGATAGCCAAAAGGATACTCCAGTGCCTAATACTCTCATTGATCAAACAACAACTGATGATTCTCAAAAGAATCAAAAAGTGATTACTGATGATGATTTATCAGGTGAAGATTTTACGATGAAAGTCGGTGATCCAGTACCAACGGCAAAAGAATTTCAAGCCACTTGTAAAGATTCAGCTGGAAAAGACCAGCAGGTGACGGTTGATTTGAATCAGGCCGATTTAAATAAGCCTGGTAAATATCAAGTTAAATTGAGCACACCCGATGGGCAGACTAAAACAGTCTTTTTAACGGTTTTAAAAAATGATTCAACTGAACAAGAAGTAGAGCCAGCTCCTTCGCAGACCGAATCAGTAAAAAATAATAAAACTGACGAACCAAAAGTAACAGATGAAACTGAGAAAGTTGAACCTAAAACCCAAGTGGTGGCTAATAATAGTGGTAGCGTAATGTATGGAACGGTTTATTGCGCCCCGGTTAATTCGGTCAAAAAAAATAATCAAGCTCCCCAAACAACTCGGTCTAATGGGCACATGATTTATTTGCCTCAAGCAGGGAATAAATCAGGATTTATCCCGAAAATGATTGGAATTGTGATTGGCTTCAGTACACTGGTTGGAATCGATCTCAAAAAGTTTCATTAATTTAAAAAAAACATACCTTCTTTAATGGTTTATTTGCTGAAGAAATATTGAAATAGCACGTTTATTTTGATAAAATGATATGCGGTTTACAATAATCATGAAAGAAGGAAACAGAAATGTCAGGACATTCAAAATGGCATAACATCCAAGGTAGAAAAAGTGCCCAAGATGCAAAGCGTGGTAAAATCTTCCAAAAGCTGTCTCGTGAATTATTTATGGCAGCTAAGGCGGGTGGCTCCGATCCTAACGATAATGCTGCCCTTCGTTTAATCGTAGATAAAGCTCGTGCAGCTAATATGCCAAAGGATAACATCAAGCGTGCTTTGGATAAGGCTGATGGCGACAGTGATGAACATTATGATGAAGTTACATACGAAGGTTACGCTCCAGGTGGGGTTGCAGTCTTAGTTGAAACTTTGACAGATAACAAGAACAGAACTGCTTCTGCCGTACGTGTTGCATTTACCCGTAACGGAGGTAGCATGGGCTCAAGTGGTTCAGTTGCTTACATGTTTGATCGTAAAGGTTACATCGTTTTAGACCGTACAAAGAACAGTCAAGACGAAGATACTGTATTGATGGACATCATGGACCTTGGTGCCGATGATCTTCAAACATCAGACGATGCTTATGAAATCTACACAGACGCAAAAGAATTTGCTGCTGTACGTGATGGATTGATTGAAAAGGGATATGAACTTGCTAACTCAGAGTTAACAATGATTCCTCAAAACACAACTCCAGTTCCAGAAGATAAAAAAGAACAATTTGAACATCTAGTTGATCAACTTGAAGATAACGATGATGTTTCCGAAGTTTATACTGCAGCTGCAGATGACGACGACGAATAATTTAAAAGCCTGTAAACATAATGTTTACAAGCTTTTTTTTTACAATATTTTATTTTGAGTGAGTTTTTTGTAATTGGATTGCATTTTGATGAGATTTTCTTTATAAGATTTCGAGTAGATGATGGCAAACAAAGTGTCTAAGAGATATTCGAAAGTAATTTGTGAGGCAAAAGTGCTGACTTTGAAGACGTCGAATTCATTTTGAACGATCGTGATAACTTGGTCAGCTTCTTGAATCATTTTACTTTCTGGATTGCCAGTTATTAAAAGAGTTGGAACCTTTTGCTTTTTCAAAAATTTGATTTGCTTGAGATAATTATTGCTATTACCCGTATAAGATAGAAAAATTGCAAGATCGTGTTCAGTTAGATTGCTAGCAGTCCAAGATTCATCACTGTATTCTTCAGCAATAATAGCAAATTTATTTATTTTCACTAACTTACTTTGAAAACCACGAGCCCTAATTTGAGTATCACCGATGGCAAAGAGAACTAATCTTTGACTGTCGATGATTTTTTGTGCGGCCTGAGTTAATGACTCTTCATCGAGTTGAGCTAATGTCCGTTTGATAGCATTGATATTTAAGTCAGAAATGTTTTTAGCGATTTCTAAAGCTGAATTTTCTGGTGAAAAAGGAAAGTTAGCGTCAACGTCATTTAATTGGAGAATATTTTTTTGGACATCGTTATTAATATCTTGTCGCATGGATTTAAATCCATCGTAATTTAATTTTTTGGCAAAACGAACTAGTGCCGAGTGGGAAGTATAAGTTTTCGAAGCTAAAGTTTGAATGGACATTGTTGAAACCGCTTTAAGGTTCTGTTCAATAAAATTAGCAATTCTTTTTTCGTTGTCTGTGAAATCAGTCGTGTGTGCTAAACGGTCAGTGAATAACATCAAAAATCCCCCATTGTTTGAACAAAATGTTCAGAGTTTTCTATTGAATCTTTATTTTTTACGTTAGTAATTACCAGTTTGCAGTGATTAACTTCTTTACTCTGAAAAAATTCGTTAAAGTGAATTTATCGAAGGGAGTTAATCATATGAAAAAATTAACTATTGCTTATATTGGAAATGGTAAAAGCGCTAATCGTTATCATTTACCATTCTCGTTGAAATTAAAAGATGAAATCAAGGTTAAAACGATTTATGCACCAAAAATTAGCCATGATATTTGGCCAGCAATTCCAGGAATTAATTATACAACCAATATCGCTGATATTTATGACGATGAAGAAATTCAATTGGTTGTCCTGTCAGTTCCAGCTGAGATTCATTATTCGATGGCTAAAGAAGTTTTGAATCATGGCAAAAATGTTTTAGTTGAAAAGCCTTTTACGCAAACTGAAGCTCAGGCTAAAGAATTATTTGCTTTAGCAAAGGAAAAAGGTTTGTTGATTCAATGTTACCAAAATCGTCGTTTTGATTCAGACTTTTTGACAGTTCAAAAGGTAATTGAGAGCGGTAGATTAGGTGATATTTTGGAGCTTGAATCAACTTATGATTACTTCCGTCCATATGTGCCGGAACATGAACAGAGTTTTACGGTTGGGCATAGTTATTTGTACGGTCACGCTTGCCATACTTTGGATCAAATCATTTCTTATTTTGGTAAGGCTGATAAAGTTCACTATGATGTCAGACAGCTTTTAGGTAAAAATAGAATGAATGATTATTTTGATATTGATATGTATTACGGCGTGATGAAAGTCTCAGTTAAGTCGAGTTATTTTAGATTAGTTCCTCGTCCTAGCTTTACTGTTTATGGGAAAAAAGGAGTCTTCGTGAAACAAAATATGGATCGTCAAGAAGTCGATTTGAAGCACTTTTATATGCCAAATCATGAAGACTTTGGAATTGATAAACCAGAGGATTATGGAACCTTGACTTATATGGATGAGAATAATCAATATCATCAAGAAAAAGTCGTTTCTGAAATTGGTGATTATAGTCGAGTTTACCACGGTTTGTATGAAACAATTATTGAAGGCAAGCCCAAAGCAGTTAAAGACGAGGAAACAATTTATCAAATTCATATGTTGGAAACGGGAATTAAACAAATAACTGAAAGTGTGGACGAATAGATGAAACTAGCAATATTTGGAGCAGGTATGATTGTCAAAGATTTCTTGACAATGATCGATGATTTACCAGAAATTGAATTGACAGCCATTATGGGTGTTGAAAATGATTTATCAACGATGAAAGAATTTCAAAAAGAGCACAAAATCAAAAAAATCTATACTGATGTTAATGAATGTCTAAAAGATCCTGAAATTGATACAGTATATGTTGCTTTGCCTAATTTCTTGCACTTTCGTTTTGCCAAATTGGCTTTACAAGCGGGAAAAAATGTCATCTGTGAAAAGCCCTTTACTTTGGATAGTGAACAATTACTCGAATTGAAGCAATTGGCTGAAGAAAAGCAGTTGATTTTAGTTGAAGCAATTACTAATCAATATTTATCAAACTATCAAAGTGTTAAGGATGATTTGCCACAATTAGGCAAAATCAAGGTGATCGAATGTAATTATTCACAATATTCACACCGTTATGACGCCTTCAAAGCGGGAAAAATCCTACCTGTCTTTGATCCGAAAAAAGGTGGCGGTGCCTTGATGGATTTGAATATTTATAACATTCATTTCGTAGTCGGAATCATGGGGAAACCACAAGCGGTCCACTATTATGCCAACGTTGAACGAGGAATCGATACGTCTGGAATTTTAGTTTTGGATTATCCAGGCACCAAAGTCGTCTGCATTGCCGCCAAAGATTGTGCTGCCAAAGTTACTTCAACTATTCAAGGTGATGAAGGTTCAATTACGGTCGATGGTCCAGTCAATGTGTTGAGTGACTATACAGAAACTTTGAATGGTCAAGCTGCTACTAGGATAGATAAGAAAGTACATCAACATCGGATGTTTCAAGAGTTTAAATTTTTTAATCAGATGATAACTGAACATGATTTACGCGAGGCAGCCAAACGAATGGAACACAGTTTAACCGTGATGGGAGTAGTCGATGCTGCTCTGGCTGATTCAAAAATTAAATTAGGGTAAATTAACTGGTCAAGTGATTGGCCAATTTTTTTTGCGTAATTTTGAATGAAAGGAGGAATTTTTATGACTGCAGAAAGTATGGTCAACAATTTATTGACGGAAGCGTGTATCAATCAAGTTTCGGATATTTATTTTTTTCCACGAGATAATTTCTACCGCATTCAAGCTAGTAACTCATTACAAAATTACACCGTGGCAGATTTGTCGAACGATGAAAGTTTTGCCATCATGAACTTCTTGAAATTTAATGGTGGATTGGATGTTTCGGAGAGGCGTCGAGCTCAAAAAGGTGCTTTCAACTTTACTTATCAAAATAAAAATATCTTCATTCGAATTTCATCCGTTGGTGATTTTAAGAACCGTGAATCGATGGTTGTACGGCTGATTTATCCTCAAGAATATCACGAACAAATAGATGAGGAATTGGTCAAAACCCTGTTGCCAATTTCTAAGCGTAAAGGGATGATGCTATTTGCTGGTCCGATGGGCTCAGGTAAAACCTCATTAATGTATGCTTTAGGACGGCGTTTGAGTGGGCAGAAGAAAATCATGTGTATTGAAGATCCAATTGAAATCGTGGAGGAGAATTTCTTACAATTGCAAGTTAATGAAGAGGCTGGGATGACTTATGAAGAGTTGATCAAAACTAGTTTGCGACATCGTCCAGAAGTTTTGATCATTGGTGAAATCCGTGATAAAAATACGGCCCAACAGGCGATTCAGGCAGCACTTTGTGGTTATACGGTCATGTCGACAATACATGGAAAATCAAAATTTTCGGTAATTCAACGTTTAAAGCAATTCGGTATCGATGATGTAGAAATCACTAATGCGGTTAATTTTATTTCCTATCAACGATTAGTGCCAACCAACAAAGATGTTGAGTTATTTTTGGATTATTTAGAAAATCCTGCTATTAAGGAATTTTTAGAAAACGAAACGATAGATAATAAATGGCAACAACTATTAGAAAATGCTTATCAACGGGGATACCTAGATGAAGAAACTTACCAAGAATATCTTTACTAAAAAGGTTCCAATTACAAAAAAATCTGAATATTTATTGACGATTAGTAAGCTCTTACAAAATGGATTTTCACTAAGTGAAACGATTAACTGTTTACGACTATTAAATGACCAAGAAAAAATTTTTGAGTTAATTTATCAAGATTTGTGTCACGGTAAAATGATTTCACAAGCCTTGCAGCATTTGCATTTACCAATGGTTATTTATAACCAATTAGTTATCGCTCAAAACCACGGTAAATTAGCTCAAGCCATGGCGCAAACCGGAACGCTTTTAAACAATCAGGCCAAACAAAAGAATAAGTTGAAAGAGGTCTTAGTTTATCCTTGTTTTATTTTAATGTTTCTGATCACGATGTTAGTGGGGATGAAGCTCTATATAATTCCACAACTGGCAATGGCCAATGGTAATTTGATCGATTTATTTTTAGAGATAATTTTAGGTGTGATTGCTTTAATAATTTTATTTAGTTTGATATTTCACTTGTGTTTACAACGCCAAGATGAATATCATCGAGCTTTGGTCCTTGTGAAATTGCCGATTCTAGGAAAAATTTATCTGAATTTTTTTCAATTTCTAATTTTGCAAGGACTAGGAATGCAATTGGCTAATGGGATGAATTTCTTCGATATTTGTGAATTGAATCATCATTTTGAAAAAGGTTCTATTCAAAGTCATTTAGCAGATGAGTTTTTAAAGGGGTTAACTAATGGAAATAACTTATTGAAATTAATTCAAACTGAACCATTATTACCGAATCAATTACAAGTTATTTTGCAAGCTGGCGAAAGTGGTAGTGCTTTAGCCCAAGATCTATTGGTGATGTCGGAATTGAAATTTGAGGAAACACAACGAGATTTAAGAAGAGTGATGGGAATGATTCAACCATTCTTATTTGCCATCATTGCGGTAATTATCGTGACGACCTATTTGATAATTTTGTTGCCTATCTACGGCATGATGAAGGGGATTTCGTGATGAAGAAGAGAAAAGGTTTCACTTTGATTGAAATGGTGATCGTGTTATTTATTATTTCACTGTTGTTGCTGTTGATGATTCCAAATTTGGCAGCTCAACGTCAGAATGCTAATGAAAAATCAGAACAGGCTTTGGTAACGACAGTTACCAATCAGGCAGAAATGTATGCTGAAACGCATTCAGACAAGTTTGACTTGGAGAGTTTACAAAAAGATAAATATATAACGGATAATCAAAAGAAAAAATTGGATGATCTTCATTATATCTTGCAAAAAGATGGTGATGGGAAATGGGTACTAGAAAAGAAGGCTTCACAATCATAGAAACTACCATTGGATTAATGATTGTCTGTAGTTTAGTTGCTATTTCTGTTTGGAATCTAAAAGATTATCAAGCTCAGATTGAGGAACGTCAGACTTTGCAATGGTTCAAAGGTAAATTCAAAAATGCTATGAATTATGCTTATTTAAATCATGAAGATGCCAAGGTTATTGTTGATCCTGTGTATTTACAAATTAGTAATGGAAAATTTCAAGTACAGAAACATTTGCCAAAGACTTTAACTATTACAACAGGACATCAGGTGTTTAGAATTTCTAAATCGGGTGAAACATCACCCAGAACAGTGATTTTTCGATCTACATTAACTGGTAAGAAATACGAATATACGATTCAAATGGGATGGGGTGAAATTGTTGAAAAAACATGACGGATTTATTTTGTTTGAGGCTCTAACGTCATTAACAATTTCATTAATCATTATTTTGACTTTGACGATTTGTATATCAGAACAATTTAAATTGATCAATGATTGGGAGATGAGAGTAACAGCACATCAATTTATATTGCAACATTTGCGCTTTCAAAATTTTCCAAAACAGGTCATGGTCAAAAATAAAATTTATTACTTTCAAGAGGATTCAAATAAATATCAAGTGACGGTAAATCAGCATGTTTATCAGGTCAACAAATAAACGTCATGGGTTCGTTCTTTATGAGGCAATTGTCGCGTTGATGGTGACGATTTTGACATTGGGAATCTTGCAACAAGCTTTACAGCTAATGAAGACAATTCAAAATACAACTTTTAATGATCAACTGCGTTGGCACATCACTCAAGATAAAATTCAGAAAACTTTGGATGATGCTTTTGAGATTAGGGATGTTACTAAAGATAAGATTATTTATTCTGGGAAAAAATTAGAGAAGGGGGAACATCCTGGGTTTGTTTTTGAGGTCTATCAAGGAAATACAAATGACTACATGTTAAGAAAAACAACTGCGACTAAAGGAGGCCATGAACCGATTTTGACAGGTCAACAAGAAATTAATATTGAAAAAATCTCAAATTTAGTTATCATTACAACAGTGAATAAAGCCGGTGAAAAATCTGAAATGATTTTAACGTTGAATGATAAAAAATAAGCAAAATCAAAAACGTGGCGGAATGATGATGTTAAATTGTATATTAATGTTATCGGTTGCAATTTTGATTATTGGCTATAGTACAAATTTGATTGGTGAACAAATCGCTCAATACCGGCAATTGGACGAGATGTACTTAAAACAAATCAATGAAAATATTCATAAAAGATATAAATTGTAAATTCGTAATTTGAGGAGTCCTTGAATAAAATCGTTTTCAACGTTAAAATTTTATTATTAGGCAAAGAGGTTAACCATGTCAGAAAAAGATATGCAAACATATTTTGAGAAGATGAATCAAGCAAATACTGTATTGAAGGAGACATTGAGGGTCGCAAACATTGATTCACTGGCTGAGACTTTAACTAATATTTCTGATGGCCGAGTTTATGTTGAAAATGGTGTTCCAGATACTGCAACTGTTGAAAAATTAGAGGCACTTTATCGTGAGATGAAACAGTTGAATATGACACCACAACAATTAAAACAAGCTATTACAGTTTCAATTATTAAAGCTCAAAAAGATGATCAAACTGAAGTAAACAAATTGATGACTCCGGATGCAATCGGCTTGATAACTAGCTTAATTGCTTATGAAATACTAAATGTTCAAAATAAGAAAGACGTGAACATAGTCGATCCAACTGTTGGAACGGGTAACTTATTGATCGAAGTTATTGAACAATTGAATATGACCGGCAAATTCAATATCAATGCAGCTGCACTTGATAATGATGATGCGTTAGTTTCTTTAACAAAATCATTTAGTGAAGTAATGAATCTCAACATTGACGCCTATCATCAAGATAGCGTTGCTGATTGGGATATTACCGATATTGATATAGCAGTGGCTGATTTACCAGTCGGATACTATCCAATTGACGACAATGCAAAGAACTTTAAAACAAGTTCAGATAAGGGACATTCCTATGCGCACCATCTTTTAATTGAACAGACAATGAATAATTTAAATGACGGTGGAATCGGTATATTTATCGTACCTTCTCAAATTTTCCAAACTGACCAAGCTAAGAAACTATCAGAATGGATGGTTTCTAGTGTTTATTTGCAAGCAGTTCTTGATTTACCAGCAAGTCTATTTGCATCAAAAGAAGCGCAAAAGGCAGTGGTTGTTTTACAAAAACACGGCAAAGATGCCAAGCAAATTGGAAATGTTTTGATGGGCACAATACCAGATACCAATAACCCTAAGTTATTCGAGGGCTTTAAGGACCAGTTACAAGACTGGGCAAAAAATTTTAAAGGTTAGGTGAGATTAATGTCTAAAATCATGGCCGTAAATTCTGGTAGCTCTACATTGAAGTGGAAACTATACACAGTACCTGAGGAAAAAGTTGTTGCACAGGGAATGGTAGATCGTTTAGGTTTATCAGACTCAGTTTTTGAAGTTCAATATGCTGGAAAGAAAATTAGTGAAATGGGCGATATTCCCGATCACACAACCGCTGTAAACAAGATGCTTCATAAATTGATTGAATTGAAAATTATTGATAATTATCATGAAATCAAAGGTGTTGGACATCGTGTAGTTGCTGGTGGAAGTATCTTTAAAGATTCTGCACTAGTTACACCTCGAGTAGTTGAACAGATCAAAAATTTGGCTGAGTATGCCCCATTGCACAACCCTGGACAGGCGGCAGGTATCGATGCTTTTGAAAAAATCTTACCTGATATTCCACAGGTTGCAGTCTTTGATACATCATTCCATCAAACGATGGACCCAGTAAATTATTTATATAGTATTCCTTATGAATATTTTGAAAAATATGGTGTGCGTAAATTCGGAGCACACGGTACTAGTCACCGTTATGTAGCTAAAGCCGCAGCCAATTTTCTACAGAAGCCATTAACCGATTTGAAAGTTATTTCTTGTCACTTAGGTAGTGGTTCATCAATTGATGCTATCAAAGATGGCAAATCAGTTGATACTTCAATGGGATTCACACCACTTTCTGGTATCACAATGAGCACTCGCTCAGGTGATATTGATCCTTCACTTGTTGCTTATTTGATGCAAAAGATGAAGATTGCTGACCCTAATGAAATGGTCAAAATCTTGAACACAAAATCTGGTTTATTGGGTATTTCTGGAGTTTCACCAGATATGCGTGATCTTTTAGCAACTAGAAAAGAGAACCATCGTTCAGATCTAGCAATCAAAATTTTTGTCAATCGAATCATTAAATATATTGGTTCATACATTACACTTTTAGGTGGTGCTGATGTCTTGATCTTTACTGCTGGTGTTGGTGCAGGCAGTGCTGAAATTAGAAAAGAAATCGTTGATAGATTCAGTTATCGCGGGATTAAGCTTGATAAAGATGCCAACGAACATGGTAAAGGTCTTCGCAAAATCAGTACTGATGATTCAACGACAACTGTCTTAGTTGTACCTACTGATGAAGAGTTAATGATCGTTCGTGATGTAGTTCGTCTAACAAATTTGAGTGAATAATATCAGAGAATCAAAACAAATTTAACTTGTTTTGATTCTTTTTTTGTACTTAAAAAATAGATTAAAAATGTTGATATAAATGCAATGTAAGCCTTTACTTTTATTTTTTAACTGCTATATTAAAGGTGTAAGATTTGGAATGGAGGTTCATTAGTTATGACAAGAAAAGCCTATATGATTGGTACCGGTGTCGGTAACTTAGCTGCCGGTATTTATCTGATTCGTGATGGTGGTTTCAAGGGCGATCAAATTACAATGATGGGTCTTGAAGACCACGGTGCTAACGATGGTGCCGCAGTTAAGGATTATGAAACCGAATATGGTAATCAAGCTTTGTCCAACAACAAAGGTTTCTTAGCCAAGGGTGGCAGAATGCTCAACGAAGAAACTTTCGAAAACCTTTGGGATGTATTACGTTCAGTCCCATCACTGGACAATCCCGGACAAACAGTTACTGATGATATTTTGAATTTCGATCACGCACATCCAACACACGATGTTGGCCGTTTAATCGATGAAGATGGTCCACGTATCAAACCAAATAAAGACAATTACAGACATATGCAGTTTGACAATAAGGATCGTTATCTATTGTCGAAGTTAATGTTGATGCCAGAAAAGGATGAGGAAAAACTCAACAACATCAGTATTGCTGAATGGTTTGCAAGCAGTCCTCATTTCTTCACAACTAACTTCTGGTATATGTGGCAAACAACCTTTGCTTTCAAACGTGCTAGTTCAGCCGTTGAATTGCGTCGTTACATGAATCGTATGATTCTTGAATTCAGTCGTATCAATACTTTGGAAGGTGTCACAAGAAGTCCTTACAATCAATTTGAAAGTATTATCTTGCCAATGCGCAAATATTTGGAAGACCGTGGCGTAACCTTTATCAATAACCGTAAAGTTACTGATTTGGAATTCAAAGATACACCACTTCAAGATGATATTATCGTCACCGGACTCAAGTATGAAGAAGTCGACAATGACAATAAAGAGGGTCACATCGACATTGCTGAAAATGATTTAGTCTTTGATACTAATGGTTCAATCACTGATAGTTCAGCAATTGGTGATTTCAATACACCATTCAAAGAAAATATGGACTACGCTCCAAGTGCTATGCTTTGGAAGAAAGCTAGTGAGAAGTTCTATTCACTTGGTAATCCTGACAAATTCTTTGGAGATAGAACACAAAGTGAGTGGGTAAGTTTCACTGTTACAACTAATAGCCACTTCTTAGTCAATGAAATTTCAAGAATTACTCAACAAGAACCCGGTAATGCTTTGAACACATGGATTCACAGTACACCATTGCTATCTATCGTTGTACATCATCAACCACACTTCAAAGCACAAAAGCCTAATGAATCCACCTTCTGGGGCTACTTCATGTATCCAAGAAGAAATGGTGACTACGTTCAAAAACCAGTTATGGAAATGACTGGTAAAGAAATGCTAGAAGAACTCTTAGGTCATTTGGCAGAAGTAGATCCAAGCAAAGACAATATCAAGAACCATACCCAAGAAATTATGGACAGTATTGTCAACGTAATTCCAGTTCACTTACCATATGCAAGTGCAATGTTTAATCAAAGAGCCGTCGGCGACCGTCCAGACGTAGTTCCAGAACACAGCAAGAACTTAGCCTTCATCAGTCAATTCTGTGAACAACCATTTGACATGGTCTTTACAGAACAGTACTCATTCAGAGCAGCCCAGAGAGCCGTATATACATTGTTGAACATTCCATTATCAGAAATGACACCAATGCATCACTATGAGAAAGATCCAAAAGTAATGGCAAGAGCTACTAAGACTATGTTTAGATAAAGAGAGGGTGGAGCAAGGGCGCCCAGCCTTCGAGGATTTACGGAATATTGGAGATTGACCACGAAGTGGGCGAGATTCAATATTTTGTAAACCGGAAGAGGTTGCCCTTGCGGAACCCGTTTAAGCAGCAGTCAGAACAAGCAAAAGTAAAAAGAACCCAATAACGGATTCAAAAAATACCAAACACAAACAAAAAAGCTCCCGATCAGAGCAATCAAAAAAATATAAAAAAACACAAAAAACGCAAAAAACACAAACATCATCAAACAAGAGTTGGAGCGAACTCAGATTACGCTCAAGACAAAATTGTCAAACAATAAAAAATAATTCACAAGCAAGAGCTGAATTAAGTTTCAGCTCTTTTTTTGTGAATTAAAAAGTTGCTATATTTACCTCAAAAGAGGACTTTGTGAATAAATATTCACAATAAAATTACTGAAAACAATCTGTGAAAACTACTGATACAATTATCAAAGTGTGACACGTGTTGATATATCAACGTGAATACGTTTACATCATTTTTTTGAACTAAAATGCTTGAACAATGAGTCCACAGTGATAAGATAAAACGTGAATTAGTTAACAAATATGTTTTTAAACCTTGGAGGTAATCAGATGTTGAAAGGTTCCAAAGATACAAAGGTTTCTGCAAAGCCGGATGAAAAAGAAGACGTTAAACCCATGATTGATAAAATGGTTAATAAAGCTCAAAAAGCTTTAGAGATCATGGATAGTTTCACTCAAGAAAAAGTCGATCATATCGTTCATCAAATGGCTATTGCTGGTTTAAATGCTAGTTTTGAATTAGCTAAATTGGCCTACGAAGAAACAGGCCGTGGTGTTTTAGAAGATAAAGTTATTAAGAATATGTACGCTACTGAAGAAATTTGGCATTCAATCAAACGTGATAAGACCGTTGGTATTATTGAAAACGACAAGGAACATCGTTTGATCAAAGTTGCTGAACCACTTGGTGTTCTAGCTGGTGTTACACCAGTTACTAATCCAACTTCAACTGCAATGTTCAAGTCATTGATTGCTTTGAAGACTCGTAATCCAATTATTTTTGGTTTCCATCCCCAAGCTCAAAAGTCCTCAGTTGCTGCTGCTAAAGTTATGTTAAAAGCTGCTATTGCAGCTGGTGCTCCTGAAGGTGTCATCCAATGGATCGAAAAACCAAGTATTGAAGCTACTTCTTACTTAATGAATAATGATGGCGTTGCTTCAGTGCTTGCTACTGGCGGTCCTGGTATGGTCAAAGCTGCTTATTCAACTGGTAAACCTGCTCTAGGCGTTGGTCCTGGTAATGGTCCAGCTTATATTGAAAAGACAGCTAACATTAAGCGTGCTGTTAACGATATCGTTTTGTCAAAGACATTTGATAATGGTATGGTTTGTGCTTCTGAAAATAGTGCTATTGTTGATGCTGATATTTATAGTGAAGTTAAATCATTGTTTGAAAAGAACAAGATTTTCTTCCTTAAGAAAGCTGATTACAAGAAATTAGCTGAGACGATGTTTAGACCAGAAGGCGGTGTTAAGGGTCCTATCGCTGGTAAGTCTGCAGTTGAAATTGCCAAACTTGCTGGTATCAAAGTTCCTAGTGACACCAAGGTTTTAGGTGTTGAATTGTCTAAGGTTGGACCAAGTGAACCACTTTCAGCCGAAAAACTTTCACCTGTTTTGTCAGTTTATAAAGTTAGTGGTCACAAGGAAGGCTTTGAAAAAGCTGAAGAGTTGTTACACTTTGGTGGTCTTGGTCACACAGTTGGTATTCACACAATGGATGAAGATTTAGCTACTGAATTTGGTATCAAGATGAAAGCTAGTCGTGTACTAGTCAATACTCCTGCTGCTATCGGTGGTATTGGTAATCTTTATAACGAAATGATTCCATCATTAACTCTTGGTACTGGTTCATGGGGTAAGAATTCTATTTCTCATAACGTTTCATCATTTGATTTGCTTAACATCAAGACAATCGCAAAACGGAGAAATAACATGCAATGGATTAAACAACCTAGAGTTTACTTTGAAAAGACTTCAGTTCGTTACTTAGAGGACCTTGAAGGAATGAAGAGAGCCTTTATCGTTTGTGATCCAGTTATGGTTCAACTTGGTTTCGTTGATACAATTACTGATGAATTAAAACGTAGTAAAGTTCACGTTGAATATTCAATGTTCTCAGACGTCGACAATATCGTCACGACAGATGTTGTTCAACGTGGTGTGACACAAATGAATCTATTTAAACCGGATACAATTATTGCCCTCGGTGGTGGTACGACAATGGACACTGCCAAAGATATGTGGTTGTTCTATGAGCATCCAGATGTTGATTTGTTCGGTGCTAAGCAAGGCTTCATTGATATCAGAAAACGTGCCTACAAGTTCCCTAAGCCCGAAAAAGCTCAATTTGTAGCAATTCCAACAACATATGGAACCGGTGCAGAAGTCACACCATTCAGCTCTATCATTGATACTAAGACTGGCACAAAATATCCTATCGCTGATTATGCATTGACTCCTGATGTTGCTATCATTGATTCACAATTTGTAGAAACAATGCCAAAAGACATCATTGCTGAGTCCGGAATGGATGTTTTGAACAATGCGGTTGAATCATACGTTGCTAATATGGCTTCTGATTACACGAGACCATATGCTTTGCAAGCTATTAAGTTAGTCTTTGATAACCTTGAAAAAGCCGCTGCTGGTGATAAAGATGCTCAAGCTGAAATGCACAACGCTTCAACATTAGCTGGTATGTCATTCGGCAATGCTTTTGCTGGTGTGGCTCATTCAATTACTGATGTTTTAACTAACGCTTACGGTATCAGACATGGTCTAGCCTCAATTATTGCCTTGCCACAAGTTATCAACTATAACTTCGAACAACCAACAAAGATCACCATGTGGCCTAAGTATGAAAGCTTCAGAGCTGATTCTGATTACGCTATGATTGCTAGATATATTGGTTTGTCTGGTAAAGATGATCGTGCTTTGAAAGATGCGTTAGTACAAAAGATTGTTGATCTAGCTCATAATCTTGGCATCAAGTTAAGCTTAAAGGATAACTATATTGATAAGAAAGACTTTGACCAAAAGCTTGATTCATTGTCAGAAGAAGCTTTCGGTGATCAATTCTCATTTACAAATCCTAAGGAACCATTGATTTCTGAATTGAAACAAGTTCTAGAGAATATGTACGATGGTAAAGAAATTGAAAAATAATTAATATAAGATTTTTGATAGGTAAAAAATATTTTGCCTATCTTTTTTTATACTGTTTTTGGGATGTAACAAAATTCGTAAGTTGGTTATACTTTTTTTGCATAGTGCAAGTAGTCTATTTGTGGGGAAATTGATTACCTGAATCGGTTTAGTTGAATTCAACTGAACCAATTGACGGGGGTACCTTTGATGATTTCGTTAAAGAGAAATATCAATTCGAAAATCAATAAAAGTAGAATCAATAAAGAACAGTGGAGTTGGATTATGTATGATTGGGCCAATTCTGCTTATGGGATTATCGTTACGACGGCTGTTTTGCCAGTTTACTTTAAATCTGTGGCTGCAAATAGTGGTGTTTCGGCAGCAAGTTCAACAGCTTTTTGGGGATATGCCAATAGTTTCAGTACGTTATTAGTATCTCTATTAGCTCCATTTTTAGGCGCCTTAGCCGATTATCCTAATTTCAAAAAAAGATTATTAAGTTTATTTTGTTGGTTAGGAATTGTGATGACGGTAGGATTAGCCTTTGTTCCAGAAGCTCAGTGGCAATTATTATTACTTGTTTACATTTTTTCAGCCATTGGTTACTCAGTTAGTAATTTATTCTACGATAGTTTTTTAACTGACGTCGCAAATGATTCGCAAATGAATAAAATATCGACTCATGGGTATGCCTTCGGCTATCTAGGTGGAGTGTTAGCATTCATATTATTCCTAGTTTTACAATTAACAAGCGGTTTTGGTCAATTGGATGGAACGGGAATAGCTCGTTGGAGCTTTATTATTGCTGCAGCCTGGTGGTTGGTTTTTTACCTACCATTACAAAAAAATGTTACCCAAAAGTATTCGGTGGAACCTACTAAAGCCCCATTTAAAGGGAGTTTTAAGAGAGTTTTCCAAACAATTAAACACATTAAACAATATAAACAAGTTGCTTGGTTTCTAGTAGCCTATTTTTTCTATATTGATGGAGTTGATACGATTTTTACGATGGCAACTGCAATCGGCTTGGATATTGGAATCAAGACGACTGAATTGATGATCGTTATGCTGGTCGTACAATTGATTGCTGTACCATTTTCAATTTTGTTCGGTTGGTTAGCTGATAAAACTTCAACTAGAAAGGGCATCCTGCTTGGGATCATCGTTTACTTGTTGATCTGTGTTTATGCCTTAAGGTTGCAAACTAGTTTTGACTTTTGGGTTTTAGCTATTTTAGTAGGAACAAGTCAGGGTGGTTTGCAAGCGTTGAGTCGTTCATATTTTGGACAGATAATTCCTAAAGAATCTGGTAGTGAGTTTTACGGCTTTTTAAACATTTTAGGAAAATTTTCAGCGGTAATGGGGCCATTTATCGTCGCCATCGTGACACAAATGACAGGCAAATCAACAATTGGAGCGGCTTCGTTGAGCGTCTTGTTCCTAGTTGGTTTAGTGATCTTTGCAATCCTGCCAAAATTATCGAAAGATTAAAAAAGAGCGGTATTAATGAAAAATTATTCATTAAATACTGCTCTTTTTTTAAAATTTTTTATTTCCAACGATCAACTAAATGAACGGTTTCTTTACTGTTGTTCGTAAAGACACTGTCCATTTTTAAAGTATTGAGGGCTGTGTAGTTATCGTTGTAAGTGTTGAGAATCCAAGCATTAGTTTTAAAACCATTCTTATGGGCCAATTTAACAAGTTTTGGCGTCCATTGTTCTAGCCGAATTGAGATGAATTTAATATAACGTGGAGCATTTTCAATTTCTTCCTTATACTGACGTTCTGTGACGGAATCGAGTAACCAAAGAATCGGTACGTTCTTTAGTGATTTGTGGAAAGCTTTAATACCAGGAATTGATTCATCTTGCATGATGATATTGTCAGTCATTTTATATTTCTTAACTTCTTTAACTAAAGCCTTTTCGGTGTCTGTATTGTCGCCGGCATTTTTTTTAGTTTCTATTATATAGTGAACATTTTTGCCATATCTTTTGAAGACATCCTTTAACTGATGCAATTTTTCGCCATTATGAAGCTTTACTTTACTGAGTTGTTTAGAAGTCGATTTTGAAATGGTGATTTTTTTACCGGTGGTTTTCTTCAAATTATCGTCGTGTGAAACATACAATTTATTATCTTTACTGATCCAAACGTCTTGTTCAATGTATTGCGAACCATCTTTGATAGCACGATTGTAGCCACTGAATGAGTGATCTGGGTAATTATAAGGACTTCCACGATGAGAAAAAATTAATGGTGAATTTGGCGAAGCGTGATTCACACTTTGAGTTACACTGGTTAAATTTTTTGCCTTCGGAACAGCGGCGGCCTCAACATTAGTAATGGTTGAAGGAACGAATAATAGAATTGTCGCTAGCAAAATTAAGATTTGTTGCTTTTTTAACATAATTTCCCCCTCAATTGTTTAATTACATAATAGTAGAAAAACAAAAAAAGTGCCACCGTGATAAACGATGGCACGAACTTATTAGTGTGAATGTCTTTCATGATAATTAGTAAGAGTTAATTGTTTAGTTTTTTCGCGCTCAATTTTGAGCTGCTTTTTAAGCTGACGGTTTTTCCAGAAACCATGCAAACAAATGGCAGTCGGAATAGTGATCCAGGCTAAGGTTGCTGGAATCAGCCAAGGATTTTTTTCAATTACTTTAAAAGATTCTTCATCATACTTATTGATTTCTTCACGAATTTCTTTTGGTAACATAATGATCGCATCCTTTCTATAATATCTAAATCATATAGCATTATGGAAACGCTGTCATTAAATTAATGAGTTACCAAGACTTAAAAATATTTGTTTTTTTGTTACAATGGTATGCAGTATGGAAAAAAGAGAACGAATAGTAAACAATTTTAGATTATTCCAATTACGAGAAATCGCGATTGCTTTAACCTTTATTGGTGGTTTTATCGATGCCTATACCTTTGTTCAGCGTGGTGGTGTTTTGGCGGCCGGTCAAACTGGTAACGTTATTTTCTTAAGTGTTGATGTGGCACAAAATAATTTGCCAGGAGTTTTGACGAAACTCTTCACGATGATTTTTTTCTGTTTAGGTATCATTATAGTTGAAATTATGAAGCATAAAAATAATCGTAAACATAATTGGCGAGTGAACAGTTTGTTAGCCGAATTAATAGTTTGTATTGTAGTTGGTTTTTTGCCAAAAACGGTTTCAAATTTATTTGTTGCGCCACCGTTAGCTTTGGTAATGGCTATGCAAAACGTTACTTTTGCTCAAATCGAGGGTCATGGATATAATAACGTCTTTGCTACAGGAAATTTGAAAAACGCGGTTATTCAAACTGCTGAATATTTATATCATCATCGAAAGGGTGATATTACTGCCGCTAAAATTTACTTTGGGTTAGTATTTGGTTTTGCGATGGGGGCAGTTTCGTCAGCCTTACTACAAAACTTTTTTGGCTTAAGAACCATCTTTATAGCGGCAATTTTGATTTTTATAGTAGCTATTTACTATGTGTTACTACTACGTCAAAGAGATGCTTAACTACCTGAGGAAACTTTGATACCAATAATGCTAACTAGTAGAAGAACTACAAAGACCCAAGTCAAAGGGGACAACTTATCTCCAAATAGGATCACACCAGCAATCACGGAACCGACGGCACCGATACCAGTCCAAATGGGATAAGCTAAACTCATCGGAAGCTTCTTTATTGCGAGGGATAGAAATAGCATGCTAAGGCAAAGTCCGATAATTGTATAGATGGTGTAACTGATTTTTGAAAATCCGTGACTGAGTTTCATTGTTGTTGACCAAGCAACTTCTAAAAATCCAGCGATTATTAAATAGATCCAGTTCATATAAATTCCTCCAAAAAAATAGCATCCCTATTAATTCCTTCTTTGGCCTAACGGAATTAATAAGCATGCTTAGAAAATGACACCCGGCGGTGTTTTGATAAAAAGTAGTTTAGCAAATGAGAGGATAATTTGTCAAACATGATTCGAAAAATGAATTTAAAAGAAGTGGACCGCGTTGGCAACATTTGGTTACGAGGAAACTTGGAAGCACATGATTTTATTGATTCAAATTTTTGGATTGATAATCAAGCAGCAGTGAAACAACAGTTTTTAAAAGCAGAAATTTATGTATATGCCAATCCTGATCTGGTTGGTTTTGTCGGCCTTCAAGGTGATTACATTGCTGGACTTTTTGTGTTGAAACAGTACCAAGGTCAACACATTGGTCAGCAATTATTAGATTATTTAAAGAAGTATCATCAAAAACTTGAACTAGATGTTTATGAAAAAAATCAATCAGCACTTAGATTTTATTTGAGGAATGGTTTTACTGAATCAAAAATTGGTTTTGATGAAAATGAGGAAAAAGAGTTTCACATGATCTGGAGGGGGATTAAAAATGAAAGTATGGTGGATAATTAACGGTATTTGGATGGTCTTATTTACCGTTACCGCAATCTTAATAGGAGTCAGACAAGTCGATGGGGATGGCATTGTTCAAACAATGCCTTTGAAGTATATGTCATGGACAGTCTTATTTGTCTTGTTTGTATTTATTAGCTGCTGTCAATTAGTCACGTTGATGATGATCAAGAAGGCTATGGATTAACTTTAGTATTACTCTAATAAAATGTAATTATTTCTAATAATGAGCTATAATAATATCAATCTCAATTTTTAAAAGGTGGTATTTTTATGGCAGATGTTGAAATTTATATTAAAGATTTAAAGAAAACTATTACGACTAGAGATCCTAATCAATCAGAATTTCAAGAAGCTGTATTTACAGTTTTAGATAGTTTAAAACCGGTATTAAAAAAGCATCCAGAATACATTGAAGCAAACATTTTGGGTCTATTGGTTGAACCAGAACGTGTCATTCAATTTCGTGTTCCTTGGCAAGATGATGCCGGCAAATTTCACGTAAATCGTGGATTTAGAGTTCAATTCAACTCTGCTATTGGACCTTACAAGGGTGGATTGAGACTGCATCCTAGTGTTAACTTGAGTATTGTTAAGTTCTTAGGGTTCGAACAAATTTTAAAAAACAGTTTGACTGGGCTACCAATTGGCGGCGGCAAAGGTGGTTCTGATTTTGATCCGAAAGGTAAGTCAGATTCAGAAATCATGCGTTTTTGCCAAAGTTTTATGACTGAATTACAAAAATTCATTGGCCCAGATTTGGATGTGCCAGCTGGCGATATTGGTGTCGGCGGACGTGAAATTGGTTATTTGTTTGGTCAATATAAGCGTCTCAATGGCTTCCAAGGTGGCATTTTAACTGGTAAAGGATTGCAATATGGTGGTTCTTTAGCTAGAACCGAGGCTACCGGTTTTGGTTTGATTTATTACTTGAATGCCTTGTTAAAAGATCAAGGTGACACACTGAAAGGTAAGACTGTTAAAATTTCTGGAGCTGGAAATGTTGCCATTTATGCCTTACAAAAAGCTCAGGAAAATGGTGCTAAAGTAGTAACAGTTTCTGACTCAAATGGCTATGTTTACGATCCAGAGGGAATCGATTTAGCAGTTGTTAAACAAATCAAGGAAGTTGAACGTGGACGTATCAAAGAATACGCTCAAAAAGTTAAGTCAGCTAAGTATCATGAAGGTTCAGTTTGGGATTTGGATATTGATTATGACATTGCTTTGCCATGTGCAACCCAAAATGAAATCAATAAAAAACAAGCTAAATTGATCGTCAAAGATGGTGTGAAGTATCTCGCTGAAGGTGCTAATATGCCAAGTACTTCGAAAGCAATTGCAGTTTATAAAGAAAATAAAGTTATTTATGGACCGGCTAAAGCTGCTAATGCTGGAGGTGTGGCAGTTTCAGCACTTGAAATGAGTCAAAATAGTGAACGACTTTCATGGAGCTTTGATGACGTTGACAGTCAATTAAAAGATATCATGGAAGATATTTATCAAAAATCATCCGCAGCTGACAAGGAATATGATTTAGGCAAAGATTATCAAGCTGGAGCTAATATTGCTGGATTTGAAAAAGTCGCTAAAGCAATGCTAGCACAGGGATTAGTTTAAAAGCAGCAAAAAAGAGCAATCGATTTCGATTGCTCTTTTTTTATTCAGCTGGTACAATTGGATATTTTCGAACGACAAATGTTAATAGATATGAGGCTGCTAAAATTACAGTTACGACTAAATATGGATAGTGAGTGTTCCAATCCATCAAAGCTCCTGACATCAATGGCCCGATAACATTGCCGACACTAGTTAATGACATGTTCATGCCGTTGATCAAACCTTGATTTGATTTACTAGACTTAGTTAAAAGGGTCGTGATGGCAGGGCGTAATAGGTCAAACGATGAGAAAATTACTAAAGTTGCCACTATTACTTCAACGTGCGTATGGGCTTGAGTAATCCAAAAGACACAGACGGCACTGAGTAAAAAGGCAATACTGATCAGGCGCATCTCACCAATTTTTTCAATGATCCAGTTAAAAGCTGCAACTTGTAAGATCAAAGAAATTATTCCATTCAGTGTTAAAACTAGGGCAATCGTTCCTAAGCCAAAATCAAAAACCTGATTGACATAAATACTGTAAATACTTTCAAATCCTTGTAGACCAAACGATGACACGAGAATCATCCCAAAGAGCATAACCATTGGCAAAGTTAAAATTGCTCGAATTGAACCTTTCTTCTTAGCTTTTTCTTCGGCCTCTTGTTCTTCTAATTCAAGAACTTCTTTATTTTCCTTTAAGAAGATTTGCGTGAAAATACAACTGGTGATACTCAAAACTCCAGCGACCCAGAACGGCGTTTTGTAAGTGATATTGGCTAGCATTCCTCCAAGACCGGGTCCCAGGATCAAACCACCACTAAAAGCTGCTGATAGCCAACCAATAACTTTGGCTCGATCTTTTAAACTAGTTAGATCAGACCCTAAAGCCATTGAAGTTGGGATAACCATTGCGGCTGACAATCCACCGATGATCCGTGAAATGTTAAAGATTGGAAGTGTAGTTGCGACGGCAAAGATGAATTCAGAAATCATGTAAGTGAATAATCCGAAGACAATAACTGGCTTACGGCCGAGTTTATCAGACATTTTTCCAACTATCGGTGAAGCCACAAATTGAGCGAAAGCAAATAAAGAAGTCATAACTCCCATCTGTGACGTAGTAAAATGATACTCATTTTTAATAAAAGGTGTAACTGGTATAACTAAACCGATCCCCAAACAGATTAAGAAGTTACTAAAAACTAAAATGTAAATAGATCTTTTATTTTTCCCCATATTCCCCTCCTTATAAATATGTTTTTGCTGAAAAAATAAGAAAACCGATTTCTAAGAAGACTTAGATATCGGTTAGATGAACCTCAAATTTCATTATTGAAAAGCTTACTCTCATTTTATATGATTGTCTAATAGTTTAAGCTAACAAAAATATTAAATTTATATTACTAATTTGACGTTTGGCATATAAATAATTTTAAAATAGTACCTAAAGATGGACAACTGGTATATTTGTGTCTATGATATAGATATGGCTGTAAATAAGGAGGTCATATTTTTGGATTTTCGAAGTGGCTTAAACAGTGATAAGCCTCAGATAATAAACTTACTAGTAGATTCATTTAAGGAATACACGACAACAAAGAATATGTTTCAACCGCAATATCGTTCAAGTGCTAAATTTGACAAATTGCTACGAAAATATTTTGAACTTCAAGTCAACGTATTCATGAAAAAAGGTCTGGTCTATGTTGGAGCTGACGGAAAGGGCAAACCTAGAGCGGTAGCTTTAATTGAATTCTCTTCTGGTAATCAGATCAGTAATTGGGATTACTTAACATTAGATGGTTTAAAGTTGATTCCTGAAATTATTAAGAGTGGATTCAATGGCTTCAATGCATTCGATATCTTTAAATTCGAAGATCTCTTTGATTTAGTAAAAGGGAAGAAGAAGTGTGCGGTTGAATATTTGGCAGTCGATAAGAAATTACGTGGTCAAGGTATCGGCAGTAAAATGTTGAACAATCATATCACTCCTTACGTAAAAAAGATTGGTTATCGAAATATTATTTTGGAAACTAATACGCAAAAGAATGTTAAATTCTATAAGAAAAATCATTTCTCCGTTCGTTCGGTTAAACGTGTTAACTTGAGTCATGGGGATGTTAAGGATTGGGTTTTATCAAGACCTATCTAAAAATAAAAGCGGCACTCACATCGTGAGTGTCGCTTTTTTGTTAAAAACAACTAATTCCTACGCTCATAGAATAACAAATTATTCAATAAGTGATCTTTTTCTTAAGGAAACTTAATTATTATTACGTTTAACTTAATTAATTTTGGAATTGTTGTGGTAAGCTTTAGCCAAAAGCAATGGAGGAGTAGGATGACAGATTTTAAAGGAAATTTTTCAACGACACAAGTTTTGTTTGATTTAGGTGATTTAGGCAAAGTTATTTATCATTTTAATAAACCAACTAATTTTCCTGACGAAGCTATTTTCTTGATTATGCAACAACATCTATTGAGTGGTGTTAGTTTAGGCAACGTTGATGGACTTGATGCAGCAACTGGGTTTATCGAATTGGACGTACCTGAAAATATGATTGAAACAGATTTTTTCTATTTCTTAACCAAAAGGTTGGTCAGCGATGGTTATGAATTGAGTTTTGATTATAATATGAAGATTTCTAATGAGTCGTTGGCTGTTTTTGAAAATTACTGGCAAGAAATCGAGCCCTTGTTACGAGTGTTGGGCTTAAAAATTCAAAAACGTCCTAGAAGGGTCAAAGCACGTCATCGTTATTCAAAAGAGTTGGCGGATATACCGTTTACAGTTGATTATTTAGGCAGTCAAGCGACCGTTTATTGGCGAAAACGTAGTGAGTTAGTAGTTAAAAAAGGTGCGACGTTGTTAGAAAACGCTCCACTAACCAAGGCTGGTGTAATAGGCTTCGCAGGACGTTTTGGTTTGCGACTTCGCCAGGAGCATGCAGATGCCATCGATGGTAATACTTTAATCAAGGATGTTACTTTACAAAGCGTCAATGAAGTAGGAACCTTTCTTTATTTTGCTGGAACCAATAGTTGGTTACAATTGAAATCTCCCGAAGGCAAGACTTTGCATGAATTAACGGTTGTAAAATAAGTTTGTGACATAAGCTTTGTTTTAATGGTCCCGCTGCTTTCTATCTGAAACGAGTTACACAAGAGCAACTCCCTACAAGATAGCAAAACTTCTCAAACTGCCCGCAAAGTGCGCGAGCAATTTGTGAAGTTCCGCTATCCTCCGGGAGCTGAACGCTCTTGTTCCACTCTCTAGATTGCACTAGGAATCTTTGGTCCACAGTGTCCGTTGCAGGCACATTTCTGATCGTCAATCATTCTACAATGACAAATCCCATCTGAACTGGCACATTTGCAGCCGGAGTGGCAAGTCATTCCTTGATGACAATATGGATTGTTATCAGTCATAATTAATCCCCCTTATATTTTTTAGGATATCATAATTCAAGGGTCAATTGACAAGCGTGATTTCAATGCTAAAATTTTTATATTAATTTATTTTTAACTGCTAGGGATTCTAGTAGTTTTTTTTATAGGGGCAATTATGAAAAAGGTATCAGCAAAAACTTTGATTTTTGGAGCATTTTTAGAATCGGTTGGGTCGAGTTTTATTTGGCCAATCAACACGATTTTTATTCACGATTATTTGCATAAATCATTGGCAGTCGCCGGGATGGTCTTGTTTTTTAATTCCATTTTGACTTTTGTGGGAAATTTTGCAGGTGGAAAGCTATTTGATCGGTGGGGCGGTCATAAAACGGTTATTTTCAGCACGGCAATCGGTTTGCTGGCTTTAATCGGCTTGATTTTTAATCACGGTTGGCCAGCTTATCCTATTTTGCTGCCGATTTTGGGTTTTGGCGTCGGAAGCGCGTTTACGGTTATCAATTCGTTTGCTGCTCAGATCGATGAAGTCGACCGTTACAAACTTTTTAACGCCATCTATGTTGGAACTAACTTAGGTAATGCAATTGGTACGGCCTTAGGTGGTTATATTGCCGGTATTCAAATGACTTTGGTCTTTGTTGCCAATTTCTTCTTTTTGACGCTCTTTTTCTTGATTGCCATTTTTTGGTACAACAATCGAGAGGCTCCGAAAGCTAAATCCGAAAGGATTAAGGTAGAAAAAACGAAGTTACATCCTGGTGTAGGCTTAATGGCACTCTTTCTCGGTGCTTCTTGGTTCTCCTATTCTCAATGGAGCAGTAACATTTCAGCTCATTTGACGAACTTGGGAATTCCTGTTAGCAAGTATAGTTTATTGTGGACAATCAATGCAGTAGTAATTGTAATTGTTTTGCCAATTATCAATCGTTTAGTCGAGAATAAGGAATGGTTTAAACGGATTCAAATTCCACTGGGAGTAATTTTATTTATCGTGGCTTTTGCGGCAATTATTAATGCAAAAACTTACATTTACTTTGTGATTGGAATGGTCGTTTTAACTTTGGGTGAGACGTTAGTTTATCCTGGTATTCCGGCAATGGTCAGTGAGTCGACACCAAAACAAGAAGCCGGACGTTATCAAAGTTTACTCAGTATGTCATCGACTTTTGCGCGAGCAATTGGACCTTTACTTGGTGGATTAGTTGTGGAAAATAGTTCTTATAATTCACTTTACTTTGTAGCAATTTTTGTCTTAGTAGTTTCGCTATTTATCTTGCGAGTTGGACATCGAGAGTTATTAAATGGACAAAAAAATACCTTCAAAGCGTGATTTCTCTGAAGGTATTAAGTAAATTAAAGTTTATTTATTGATTCTTGTAGCAAAGTCAGCGATGTATTCGGAGTTGTTCTTCAAATTCAAACCGCTGTTGATTGTGACGTCGCCTAACCAAACGTATTGGTCAGATGCTACTTGGCCCCAATATGAGCCGTATTTGTTGACTACTAATTTGGAAACTTTCCATGAAGTTCCGGCTGGAAGTGTTTGAACGTAAGTATTGTTGTTGTAGCTGTAAGTCTTTGTTGCAACATTTGTTCTAGCGATTAAACCATTGCCAGTCATTGGAATTTTTGAAGTAGTATTATTAGTTGTACTTGTTGTGGTGTTGGAATTGATTTTCACTGCTAAAGCGATGACGTATTCGTTAGTACCAACTTCGTAATAGTTGTTACCATCGATAGTCTTTGTAGAACCAAGTTTCCAAGATGAACCAGCTGGAAGAACTGTTCCAATTGGATTGCCATCAGGATCAACTACTTTAGCGGCATATGATAGAGTACCAGTTTTAACTGCAGGTGTAGTTGTTGAACCAGTTTCTTTAACTGTCATATTAGTTGAAAGTGCATACTCGTTAGTAGCAACTTCGTAGTATGTGTTGCCATCAACGTTCTTGATTTGACCTAATTGCCAATCAGTATTTGCGGCAAGTGATAAGTTTTCAAGTGCTTTTCCGTTTTCATCGACTAAGTGTGTCAAAGTATTTGTGCGACCAACTAATTTAGTAGCGGCCTGTGAATTTTGACTTGTTAATGAAAGTACTGTTGGTGCTAATAAAACTAAAGCTGATGTGATAAAAATATTTCTTTTTTTCACGTTTGTTTCCTCTTTTTTCGATGTGTTTTATGATGCACAACTTGATTATAGATTAAGAGGAAAATGTTGCAAGTGGATTTATGAAAATAATTGTGAATTCATTTTTATTTTTAAAATAGTTCTGTTTTTTGACCAACTATTTAGAATTTCTTAATGGTATTAATAATAATAAGCTATGTGGGATTAGCTAAAATATAATTGTTTATTAAAATAATAATCTTATTTTTGATTTTATAATGGGGATTTTTTATAACGGGGGGATTTTTATGAAAAAGGTAACAGCCAAAGTATTGGTTCTGGGAGCAGTATTACTTTCAACAGGGGCGAGTTTTATGTGGCCGATCAATACCATTTTTATCCACACATATTTGCACAAGTCTTTAACGGTGGCGGGAATCGTATTGTTTTTTAATTCGTTATTTAGCTTTTTTGGTAATTATGTTGGTGGAAAAATGTTTGATCATTTCGGTGGCCATAAAACCGCTATCATTAATGCACTGATAGCAATCTTTGCCTTGGTGGGTCTAATCTTCAATCACAATTGGCCTGCTTTTCCAATCCTTTTGCCGATGTTAGGTTTCGGCGTTGGTGGTTCGTATACCGTCGTTAATTCATTCGTCGCGCACATTGAGGAAGCAGATCGATACAAAGTTTTCAATAATATTTATGTTGGTAGTAAAATCGGCAGCATGATCGGTACAGCACTTTGCGGTTTCGTTGTCAGCGTCCAAATCAGCTTAGTTTTTGTCGCCAATTGTATCTGTTTGACAATTTTTTTAATCATGGCTGTCTTTTTGTACGGTAATCGACCAGAATTCATTAAAAAAGTTGAGCAAAAAACTCGCTTGTTTACACTCAAGTTGTACCCGGGAATTGGTTTAATCGCTTTGTTTTTAGGAATGACCTGGATAGTAAATTCTCAGTGGGGCAGCAATATTTCCGCACATTTGACTGACATCGGCATTCCAATCGGTAAGTATAGTTTTCTCTGGACGATGAATTCAATGATTGTAATCGTGTTGATGCCACTGATCAACCATTTTGCTGAAAATCGCGGTTGGTTTAAGAAAATTCAGATTCCGGTAGGAGTTTTGTTCTTCATCACGGCACTAATATCACTGATCAATGCTAAAGAGTATTCGGCATATGCTATTGGGATGGTAATTTTGACTCTGGGTGAAATGTTGGTTAATCCAGCAATTCCAGCTTTGGTAAGTGAGTCGACCCCCAGAAATGAATCTGGTCGTTATCAAAGTTTAGTCAGCATGACCGGTAACTTTGCCAAAGCCATCGGACCATTTTTAGGTGGCGTTTTGATAGAGAATAGCTCTTACAATGTCTTATTTTTATCCGCAATCATATTATTAATATTGTCATTGGGGATTTTCAGAGTTGCCCGTAAACGTTTGGTGGCGGAGAGAATCTAGTGCATTGTTTACAAGATATGCTGTTAAAAACTAATAAGCCATCAGCTGTAATATACTGATGGCTTATTTTATTACTAATTTCCCTAAAAAAATGATTCCACGTTTTGTATTTTGTTATTTGTGATTTTTAAAAAGTGAATGCTATTTTGATTGACATATTTGTGAAATAATATGAAATCATTTGAAATCAAGAAAAACAAAAAGCCAGTAATACCAAGGCTTTTGAACCTCAATACAGCTGGCTGAATTGTGCAAAATGGAGGTGAGGGGAATTGAACCCCTGTCCAAGCATAATGCTATGCAAGCCTCTACACTCATAGTCGTATCATTTGAAGTTTCGCCATCATGAACGCCATACGACCCGGCTAACCACAATGACTATCCCGATGATCTCTTTTTAACTATTCAGGATGCACAGTTAAACGTAGCCCAATTAATTTGAGACCCATTTCCAACCCTTGGGCGAAGTTAGAATGGATCACGCTTAGACTGTTTTTAGGCAGCTAATGCGTAGTTATTATTATTTTTTGCAGTTATAATAAACTGTGCGTTTTAAAGGGACGCAAGGCCCTAAGTGCAGCCTGCACGCTACTACACATGTCGAATCCAGAACACCCCCATGGTGTCCACATACTATAATATCGAATTTAAGATAATTAAGCAAATAATTGAGCTATTTATTACATGAAAATAATAGTGCTTTTTTGGTGCTACTTTCAGTAAACATTGGTAAAATACGGGGTGCAGATGGAGGTAAGTAAATTTGACAGAAAATGAAAAGAAACCATTTTATAAGAGAAATTGGTTCTGGATCACGATTATTTCAATTATCGTTGTAGTATCTGCGACAACTTATGTGGCTAATTATTCTTTTTATTCAGATAAAGCTGATCAAATTTCTTCTGAGCAAAGAAAAAATTTGAAGAGTCAGGAAAAGGCTGAGAAGTCGCCTTCATTAATTACTAAATATAATTCAATTAAAACTGGTAACAAGGGATATTCAAAAAAAGTTATTTACAAATTATTAGGAAATCCTGTTGAAACACAAGTTCAGAACAATGAAATTTCAAACGTAACTTGGAAAGGTAGAGCGGATGAAAGTACGGTCACAATTCAAATTACTTTTGAAAATGGTCACGCTGTTTCTAAATCAATTCAAGGATTGGATATTGATCGTGAGAAAACTTTGACTTTAGCTGATTATCAAAAACTAAATATTGGTGATAGTTATAATCGAGTCGTTAATTTATTGGGTGATCCAGATGATTATTCTGATATCAATGGCGTCAGAACTTTAACATATGTGTCAGACTTATCAGAATTAGATCCAACCCAAAATGCGTCGATTCAAATTAAATTGTCCCACAATCAGATTGTTGCTAAGTCACAAACTAACTTAAAATAAAAAAAGATGCCTATGTCAAAACACTAAATGCTTTGATATGGGCGTCTTTTATTGTGTAATGTGTCGTTGATGGAAAATACCGAAACCTTTAATTGCTAAGCTAGAAATGGCAACTGACATGACTGCCAGTAGAAATGAAATCACGTCGCTTAAAACGAAATTTCCTAGACAAACGAAACCATCAATTATGAATAAACTAATATATTTCTCGATACCAAAATTTTTGTGAATAATCATTGGTGGTACCGTGGTCCCTCCACTAGACATGTTGAGGGTATAGAGTATTGCAAGACCAATTCCAAAAATAATACTTCCTACTATAATAGAAATAAATCTACTATTCGGAATTAAATTATAAACTGGAGTGATATAAAGAAGTAGTGGAAGTACAAAACTTCCGATAGCTAATTTAATGGTGGTTTGTCGATCTAAATGTATATAAGCCAGTACTAACATCACAATATTTATGACAAGAACCGAGATGAATGTTGGGATTTTCCATCCTGCCTGTAGCAAGATAGCGATACCTGTGGCACCACCAGCCGCTATACTATGCGGTTCGAAGAACATATTAAGACTGAATGCGATAAGTTCCAAAGCAACTAACATCATTAGTAGTTTTGTGGAAATTCTCTTTTTCTTATTCTTCATATATATAACTATATCATGAATATATTTTCAGCACAATAAAAGTATTTAATACTTTTATAAAAATATTTTTCAACATATTTCATAAGTGTTACTAAAATTACATTCTATTCTGAAATTGTAACTTTGTGGTCGTTGTCACGTAACACTGGCCTGCTAATATAAGCACCATAAACAAGAGCTAAACAATAAAAAATAAGGATGTAATTAATTCATGAAAAAAGTTTTATCAATCGCTTTATTAAGTACAGTAGCATTAATGGGAGTATTCACTTCAACCAATACTGCTCAAGCCGCAGTTTCAACTGGTAATAACCAAGTTAAGGTTGAAAAAGGTGATACTTATAAGAGCATCGCTGAAGCTAACGGAATTAGTATTTCCGAACTAGAACAAGCTAATGGTCGTGAAGTTGGTGGATTCGATTTGATTTTCCCTGGTGATCTTATTACTTTGCCAGGTTCAACTAACACAGCCTCAACCGATACAACACAAACAAATACAGACAATCAAAATATTTTGCCAACAACAGATACAAATACAACAAGCCAAGCACAACAAACAAGTGCAACACAAACAATTGATACAAATACAGCAAATACTCAAGCAGCAAGCACTACAAATACTGCAGATACAAGTGCTGTAAGTACATCAAATACAACTAATAATACAAGCACAACAAGCACAACTGCTAGTGGTACTTTCAAGATTAGTTTCTATGATCCAGCCGTATTAGGTTCAAATATGGGTTATAGTGGTGTTGCTGCCAACCTTTCAGTCTTCCCTAAAGGAACACAATTGAAGATTACTTTGGCTGATGGAACAGTAATGTACAGAACAGTTAATGATACAGGTACATTTGCTAACAGCAATTCTCAACAATTGGATGTCGCAATGCCTAGTTCATCAATTCCTTCATATGGTGTAACAACTGCCACAGTTGAAGTCGTTGGATAATTTAAAGTAAAAATAAATCCCCTCATTTTGGATGGTGAAGTCCAGATGAGGGGATTTTTTTATGGATAGGTTGGATTGAAATTTTGAAAGAGATTTTTGCTTTTGGATAAAGCTAGAATAATTTTTTGTTGATCATAAACCGCAATGTTTTGATAATTCAATTCGTCGACTAAGTCGATCAATTCTTCTTCAAGCTTGGCATTAACATTAATAGTTAATTCTTGGTTGTTCTTCAACGTACATGTTAGTTGAAAAACATCAGGATTGATGTCAAACGGGCTAGTTCGAATTCTTTTATGGTAAAAAATATTAATGTGGTCAATTTCCGAATAAGAAATCACTCTTTGAGGCATGGGTGCCAAATGTAATAACTGTGCTAATTTGATTATTCCTAGATTATTAAATTCAATCGCTTTAATATTTTTTTCATTGATCAGCCAATAATCGTTAAAGCAACTTGGTAAAGTTACGAATAAACCAATCAAAACAACTAATAGAAATATCCAGAAAGGTTGATAACCAAAACCAGTGAACAAGAGACTAACAAAAATAATGAAGATGATAGAAATAATTACCCGTCTAAGTTTGATAGTTTGACCAAATTGAAAATTCTTTTCTAAAGCTGGTTGCGTGACAGTTATTGGCTGTTTTGCGAGCTGGATAATTTTTTTGGTTAAAGTCCGTGGTGGATAAAGTTGTTTATTTTTAATCAATTCAATTTCAGTCGCTGAAATTCCTAATTGTTTCGCAATATCCTGATCAGAACTATTCGTTAAAATGTTACTTACATCTACCAACATAATTAATTCCTCCTGACTAGTCAAAATGTTTATATCTATAAGCATAAAATAAGACAATTGAGAAAATAATGAACCAAGCTATTAAAACGCTGACTTCGAATAGGCTCCAAGAATAGCTGTGTTTGAAGAGACTTTGATTGATGAATCTAGGGATTACTCCTGAATACAGGAAGTCAGAAGTGTGTGAAATTTTATTTGAGAAACCTTTAAAGAGGGGAACTAGTGTAAAAATAGCCGCTGGTAATAAGCTTACGACGCCCGCATTAGTTTGATTTTTGGAAAAAAGTCCCAAGGTAAAACCAATCAAAATACTGATGGTTGAACAGATTACTGTGATAAACAAATAATTGACAATTGACACTTGGTTCCAGGAAGTGCCATTTAGCGGTACCAAAATGATATTGGTTACGGTCAAAATCAACAATGCTGGGAGTAAACTGCCAATGAAATATTCAGTTGCATTGATTGAAGAGGTCATCAAGACTCCTAAAGTATGATGTTCTTTTTCTTCGGCGATAGGATAAGCGCCAAACATTATACCGCCCATAATTATATTCAAGAGGATACCCATGTTTAGTGTCAGTGCTTTAAAAGCAACTGTATTAGCAGGGAAAAAATTTTTAAAAATTACCACGTAGCCAATTGCCATGGCCGGAATCATTAGTAAGGAAAGATTTCCTAAAAATAGTTGTAATTTCAAAATAAAGATTGCATTTATTTTTCGCAATGAGATGTTCATTTCAATTTCCTCCCCGTAACTTGTAAAAAGACGTCTTCTAAAGTTGGTTCGCAAGAATGGATGGTCTGTAATTCACCATTTTCCAGCCACCAATTGATTTTTCCTCTGGTTTCTTCAGAGTCGTTTAACTTTAATGATTTGTTATCTTTTAAAAGAACTTTGAATTGAATTTTTGTATTATATTTCAAACTCAAGTCTTGTGGCGAACCGATTTCTGCAATTTTACCATCGTTTAATAATGCCACTCGATCACACAATTTGGTGGCTTCAGTCATATTATGAGTCGTCAAGAAAATAGTTGTCCCAGAATCCTTTAGCTCAAAAATTAATTTATGAATTTCCTTAGTCGTTCCTGGATCAATTCCATTGGTTGGTTCATCGAGAAAAAGGGTTTCGGGGCGATTGAGGATTGCTCGAGCTAAAATTAGACGTTGTTTCATTCCTTGTGAGAATTTTTTAATTAATTTGTTTCTATCGTTATAAAGGCCGACGCGTTTTAATAACGGCTCAATTGCTTTTTTGTCGCTATTGAAGATTCTTGCGAAGGTAACTAGGTTGTTGTAGGCGGATAGATTCTCATACAAACCACTATCATGCGTTACGACACCGATATGCTCGTAAATATTCTCTTTAAAGTGTTGACTGTTATTGCCTAAAACTGTGGCGACTCCTGAATCTTGATTGAGTTGTCCGGTAAGAATCTTGATTGTGGTAGTTTTCCCAGCTCCCGAAGGGCCAAGAAATCCAAAAATTTCGCCTTTTTCAACGGAAAAATTAAGATTGTTCAATGCGTGTTCATTGCTGAAACTCTTATAAAGTTGTTTCACTTCAATGATTGGTTTGTTGGTCATTTTGTACTCCTCCTTGCTTTTTACAATTACAGAATACAAAGAAAGCTTGCATAAGTACGCAAAAATCAGTGAACGGTGGAAATAATGGTTTGAATTGTACCCACGTTATTGGAGTAAGTCCTTGAGTTGATCTAATTTAGCACGAGACAAGGGGAGAGTCTCTTGACTATTTTTTAAAATCAAGGTGTAACTGTTCTTGGAATAGCTGATCAATTCAGATATTCGTTGGAGATTGACTAAATATGATCGGTGACATCTGAAAAAGCCGAAGTGAACTAACTTCTTTTCGAGTTCTTCCATTGTTAGTGAGGAAGGAAAGTATTCGGAGTTTACTGAGAAATTACTAACACCGTTGATGCTTTCGATGAAGTCGATTTCGTTGGGACTGAAGAAAATTGTTTTATCATCGAGGTGACTGGAGAGTCGGAAAATGTTTTGTGGTTTGAGTGAATTTTGACTAGTTTCTAAGGAAACTTTCTCCAATTTGTGATCGACGGATTGATAAATAGTTGAACTCAGTTGTAAAAGTTCTTCCATAAAAGAAGATATAACGACCACGGTTGACTTCTGTCGGACGACCTCGAGGGCTTTGAGGTAAAACTTGATGCCGTCATTGGATAGATCACGTAAGGGACTTTCTAAGAATACTAAATCAGGCGCAGTTAGGTAGATTCTAAAGAGATGCAACCGCTCAATTTGATCGATTGTCAAAGCGTCTGTCTTCATGTTCAAATTATCGCCCAGGGAAAATTCAGGGGCGAGTTGTTTAATGTCTTGGCGATCGGTAGTCAAGTGATTGAAGAACTCTAAGTAGCCTTTTACAGTCATTTTTTGATAAATACCATCGTTATAACGCTTAATCGAAATGCTTTGAACGTTATTTTCAATTGTACCGCTACTGGGTAGAGTACTTTCTTCCAATAAACTAAAAAATGTATCGGTTTCACTACGCATTAATTTTAGACCGATTTGTTCATGTTCAACTATGTCTAGTGAAAGATTGGTGAAGATATTTTGATTCCCAACTTGTTTTGTAACATCTTTAAAACTAATTAAACTCATTTTCTACTCCAGAATTATGATTTATTATTACTTCCAATTTTAGCAAAGAATACCTTTGAAAACTTTACTTCTATAATAAAATTCACTCGATTCATAATTGCGTGACACTAGCTCTGATTCTAATTAAAAATTAATTTTCTCTAATGTAAAATATTCTTGAAAATTAAATTAATATATTTTTTATTTCCAAAAAATATTTTTTCAAGTAGCATAAGAGTGGCTATCACGCGACCTGTAAAAGCCTTGAATGCCAGTAATTGAATCAATATCATGCTATAAATGACGTTTGGCATAAAAAATAAAAATTAGAAAAACTTCTGAAAAAACTTATTTTTATTGATTGACATTTCAAAAATTAGATTGTATTATCTAACCAACGATTAACAAAAGAGATTTATTAAACAAAGTGATCGGGGGAAGTAATTCAACCTCGTTTGTACAGAAAGCCTCTATTTGCTGAGATGAGGACAACGACTTGAATGAAAATGACCCGTGATTGGTGCGCTGAATCTTCGGATAAAGATGCAATGGTTGGTACCCTTTACAGTACACGCGTATAGTTTTTCTGTACGTTGTTAAGGGGATAAGTGTAAATTTATTCCGAATTAGAATGGTACCGCGCAATAGCCGCTTCTAAATATGAACAGATTATGTTCAATTTAGAAGTGGCTTTTTTGTTTATATAGAGATTTTTTCGTTAAGAAACATGTAAGGTGGGAGAAAGAAATGAGTAGATTTAAGAAAATAGGTAAGGTTATCTTATTAGCTTTTACAGCATTGTTTATTTTTGTATTAGCTGGTTGTGGTAGCCAAGACAAGACACAAACAGTTAAGGTCGGAATCAATCCTTCCGATGCTGCAATATGGAAAGTCGTTAAGAAAAATGTGAAGAGTGAGGGTATCAACTTAAAGGTCGTTGAGTTCAATGATTACAATCAACCCAACACAGCCTTAGCGCAAGGGGAAGTTGATATTAATGCTTATCAACATACATTCTTCTTAAACTCTTGGAATAAAGCACATCATACGGACCTTGTATCAATTGGTAAAACAGTTATTCAACCAATGTCTTTGTATTCACATAAGATCACAAAGCTTAGTCAATTAAAGAATGGCGCTAAAATTGCTATTCCAAATGACGCTTCAAATGAAGCTCGTGCATTACAATTACTAGAAGCCAATGGTTTATTGAAACTTGATAGTGGTGTTAAGTTACCATCAACTAAGAACATTAAGGAAAATAAGTTGAACTTGAAGTTCACAACTCTTGATGCTGCACAAACTGCTAGATCACTTGATGATGTCGATGCAGCTATCGTTAACGGAAACGTCGCTAGTGATGCTAAGCTTGATCCTTCAAAGGCTGTTGTAACTGAAAAAGTTAATAAGAAGTCACAACCTTGGATCAACATCATCGTTACGCAAAAGAAGAACAAGAACAATAAGACTTATAAGAAAGTTGTAAAAGCTTTCCAAACTAAATCTGTTGCTAAAGAAATCAAGAAGGTTTATGGCGAAAGTGCTGTACCTGCTTGGAATAAGTAATAAATCGTTTTAAAAATTTGAGGAGGTTTTCATATGTCAAAATTATCAGATCCATTAATTCAGAAGTCGATTGAAGATTTAAAGAACTACATTGCACTACCATCCGTTTCAGCAAAGAATCAATCTATTACTGAGACAGCCGAATTCCTTAAAAATTTACTAACGGATTTTGGAGCCGATGCCACCGTTTGGGATGAATTCGAATATCCAGTTGTTTTTGCCGAAATCAAACCAAAACAACCTAGTGATACTACCATTTTGATTTATAATCACTACGATGTTCAACCTGAAGAACCACTAGATCTTTGGAATTCAGATCCATTTAAATTGAAAATCACTGATGACAAATTCATCGGTCGAGGAGTTTCCGATTGTAAAGCTGATTTGATCAGCCGAATCACAGCCTTGAAGATTTATCGTCAAGAGCACGGAGATCTTCCTTGTAACATCAAATTCTTAGTCGAAGGCCAAGAAGAAGTTGCCAGCCGTCACTTGGAAGATTATTTAAAGAAGTATTCTGACAAGTTAGCTGCTGATTTGATTATTTGGGAATCAGGATACAAGAATGAACATGAACAGTTCAATTTCACTGGTGGTAACAAAGGTGTCTTGTGTTTTGAATTAGAAGCTACTTCTGCTGATATTGATCTACATTCATCTTTTGCTGCTGTAGTTGATTCAGCTACTTGGAGATTGGCTCAAGCACTAGATGCTTTGAGAACTCCAGAAGGTGATATTAAGATTCCTGGATTCTATGATGACGTAGTAGAACCTACTCAAAAAGAAATCGATTTAGTTAATAAAGCAATTACACCTGACTTAAAGTCAAAATGGGACTTGCAAGTTCCTTTGTTGAAGAATAAGTCAGTTAACTACAATTTAACTTTCAATCCAACTATTAATATAGAAGGAATTAGCAGTGGCTGGGAAGGTGAAGGTGTAAAAACTGTTACTCCTAAAGCTGCCACAGCTAAGTTAGAGTTTAGATTGGTTCCAAATCAAGATCCACACGACTTGTTCGATAAGTTGACTAAATATTTGAATGATCAAGGATTTAAAGATATTAAAGTTAAATATCTACTTGGTGAAAAAGGATATCGTTGGGATCTAGATAGTCCAATCGTTAATAAATTAATTGGTACCGCCAAAGACTTCTTTGGTGGAGAGGACAAAGTCGAAGCCTTACCATCAAGTCCTGGTACTGGTCCAATGTACTTGTTGAATGAATACACTCATGCCTCAATCATTTCTTGTGGTGTTAGTTATTCAAAGGCTGGTAATCATGCTCCAAATGAAAATATTAGAATTCAAGATTACCTCGACTTTATTGATTTCTTCGACCAATTCTTAGGTAAATTAAGGGAGTAATTTTTAATGGTAGAACAAAATGGGATAATTCAGCTAAAAGATATTGATGTAACCTTTCACAGTGAAGGTAAGACGATCGAAGCTGTCAAGGATGTTTCCATCAATGTGAATAAAGGCGACGTATTTGGAGTTATCGGTTATTCCGGTGCTGGTAAGAGTACCTTGGTTCGTGTGATCAATTTATTACAAAAACCAACTTCCGGTACAGTTATCGTTAACGACCAAAATCTAACTAAACTGAGCGCCAAAGATTTACGAAAAGCTCGTCGTAATATCGGGATGATTTTTCAACACTTTAATTTGATGAACTCATTGACAGTTTATGGAAATGTTGACTTTCCGTTACGCGATTCTGGGTTGAGCAAAGCAGAACGCAAACAAAAAATTGATAAATTACTTGATATTGTTGGCCTAGCTGATCGTGCGAAGAATTATCCTTCACAATTGTCAGGTGGTCAAAAACAACGTGTTGCTATTGCAAGAGCTTTAGCCAATGATCCAGAGATACTTATTTCTGATGAAGCGACAAGTGCTCTTGATCCAAAAACTACCACTGAAATCTTGGATTTATTAGGACGCTTGAATAAAGAATTAGGAATTACAATTGTTATCATTACTCACGAGATGGATGCTATCAAACAAGTATGTAATCGCGTTGCAGTAATGGAAAATGGTCAATTGATTGAGGAAGGCAGTCTCTTAACTATTTTCGGTAATCCTAAGAAACAATTGACAAAAGACTTTGTTAATACTTCAACCCATATCGGGTCAGTCTTAGATGAAATTCGTGATAGTGGTATCGTGGATAAATTATCTGGACGCTTGATTGAATTGAATTACATCGGTGACTCTACCAATGAACCGATTGTTGTTGAATTGTATAAACGTTTTGAAGTTGAAGCCAATATTTTATTCAGTAATATTGAAAGATTACAAAATACCACCGTCGGAATCATGCTCTTTGCTTTGACAGGTGAAGACGACAAAGTTGAAGCAGCAATCAAATATTTAAATAGTTTAAACGTTAATGTTAAAGAAATTTCGTTGAAAAAGGAGGGTGAATAGTTCATGGCTGATTTAGTTAATAAATTTCTTCCCAATGTTGTTGCTAACTGGGAAGGTGATAATGGTTTCGTGACAGCAATTTGGCAAACACTCTATATGACTTTTGTCAGTGCGTTCTTTGCCGGAATAATCGGAATCATCTTAGGAATTTTGTTAGTTGTCACGGCTGAAGATGGTATTACACCTCATAAAGCTTTGTACACATTCTTGGATAAGTTGGTCAATCTATTCAGATCAATTCCATTTATCATTTTACTAGCGGTTATTGGACCCTTTACTCGTTTGATTGTTGGACAAACAATTGGACCTACTGGTGCCCTCGTACCACTAGTTATCGGAACTGCTCCATTCTTTGCTAGACAGGTTCAGTTAGCACTAGTTGAAGTAGATCACGGAGTTATTGAAGCCGCTGAAGCTATCGGTCTTTCTCCTATGAAAATTATTTTTAGAGTATATTTACGTGAAGGTTTACCCGAACTGATTCGTTCTGGTACTCTAACAATCATTAGTTTGATAGGATTAACTGCCATGGCCGGTGCTGTTGGTGGTGGTGGTCTTGGTAACATGGCCATTTCCGTTGGTTATCAAAGATTTGAAAATGATGTAACAATTGTTTCCATGTTGTTGATTTTAGTATTGGTTTTCGTAATTCAAGGTTTAGGTGACTTTGCCGTTAGAAAATTAGAACATTAGAGAACAAATTGAGCGAAAAAGTAATTTATCAAATTCATTACAGAGAACTTTCGATTAGATGAGAAGAAGGCATGAATTGATAGATGAAAATGATTCGTGATTGGCATCTCCGAATTCTTAGGAACAGGGGATGATGGCCGGTATCCATTATCGTACACACATGCAATTGCATGTTTTAGAGGAAAACAAGTGTGAACTTGTTTTTAAAATAGAATGGTACCGCGCAAGAAGCGCTTCTATCTTAAACGAGTTGATTCGTTTTGATAGGAGCGCTTTTTGTTTATATATATATGGGAAAAGGGCTAGGCCCGAGGAGGAGTACTATGAAGAAGAATAAGTTAAAGGCTTTATTTTTATTAGTTATTACCACATTAAGTTTGTTTGCACTAGTAGGTTGTGGGAGCAGCCAAGCAAGTTCCAACAAAGAAAAGACTGTAAAAATTGGGATCACTGGATCTGATGATCGAGTTCTCAAGGCCGTTGCTAAAAAGGTTAAAAAAGAAGGAATCAACATTAAAATTGTTGAATTCTCAGATTATAGTCAACCAAATGCCGCACTAGATCAAGGCGAAATTGATTTGAACGCTTTTCAAACTGTTATTTTCCAAAATGATTGGAACAAGAAACACCACACAAATATCGTTTCAATCGGTTCAACCGTAATCGCACCAATGGCTTTGTATTCTAAGAAGATCACTAAACTTAGCCAAATCAAAGAAGGCGACAAGATTGCCGTTGCCAACGATGCCACAAACGAAGCTCGTGGATTAGCATTATTAGAAAGTGCCGGTTTGATCAAATTGGATGATGCCAAAGTTCCAGGTTTGAAAGATATCACTGAAAATAAATTGAATTTAAAGATCACACCACTAGATGCCGCTCAAACAGCTAAATCAATGGAAGACGTTACCGCTTCAGTAGTTAATAGTGGAGTTGCCAACGATTCAAAACTAGATCCAAAGACCGCAGTTTATAGAGAAAAAATCACAGCTAAGTCAAAACCATATGTAAATGTCATCTCAGCTAATAAGAAAGACAAAGACAATCCTACATATAAGAAGATCGTCAAAGCATATCAATCAAAAGATATTGCTAAAGTTATTGAACAAGAATTCCATGGATATGAAAAACCAGCTTGGAATTATAAAGTATTAAATTAGAGAGCGTGGAGCAGGCCCGCTTAGGACTTGGCAGATAGCCTAGCTTCACGAATTGCCCGCCGCACTTGCGGGCGATTTGGGAAGCGTAGCTATATGTCCAAGTCCTGGCCTGCGGAACGCGTTTTAGCTATACCGCCAAGAACAATGGTTATTCAAAAAAAACCAAACCAACCCCTAAAAGAGTAAAATCTACCACAAAAAAACGTCAGGAAGAAAATTCCCGACGTTTTTTGCATCTAAAACAACACATTTTTCCAATTATCATTTAAAATTAAAGTAGTGATAAGAAAAAGCAGGGATAAATATGAAAGACTTAGGGACGGTAATCAGAGAGTTAAGAAAAGAAAAACACTTGACCCAAAAAGAATTAGCAGAAGGAGTTTGCGCACAATCGATGTTGTCCGCAATTGAAAACAATGTCTATGTACCAAATTCAGTTTTGTTAATTAATTTAGCCGATAAACTAAAAGTAAATCTAGACGAAATCAGCCTGGCAACTAATTTTTCAATCAGTTCAAAAGCTAACTTCAATGATCAAGTAGATGATTTGTGTAACAGTCACCAATATCAAGAACTGAATTCATTTTTGAACCAAGAAAAGGTACTTAATAACCTTAAAACAAATTTGCAGATTCAATCTTACTATTATTATTTAGGCGTCGCCCAATTACAGACTAATGCACTTTTTGAAGCAATGCAGTCGTTCAAATTGTCACTGGCACAAATTAATCCACGGCACCCTAACACTTTGGCCCGTCTGGCATATATGGGGATGGCTTATATTTTTGCGTTACAAAATCAAAAGATGCTTGCTGCCAAGCACATCGATTTGGCATTTCAGAAGTGGGATGCCTTCAGTTATGAAGAGAATCAAAATATCCTTTATTACTTGGCAGCTTTGATTTATTTCAAAATGAATGACTATCAAAATTCGACCGCCTATTTGGCTGACGGAATTGAATTCATTGCTCGTCACAATTCTCATTACATGTTGGCAAACTGTTATTTTCTTTTGGCCCGTTTGGCTCAAGTTGCTCACAATGATGATGAACGTTTAGCTGCTAACCAAAGAAAAGATTTGTTCACAGAATTGTATGGCGAAAGCGTCTTTGAAGATTTCTAAAAATAAGCCAAACAAAAAATCCCACCCTGAGGTGAGATTACGCTTTGAAAGTTCCGTGAATTTTGACGGTCATTTCAGTTGGAACATTTTCGTAGATCCACTTGCAATCTGGTGTGGACAAGTGAATACAGCCGTGTGATGATGGTTCTTTTCCAAGTGTTTTAGCAATCGATTCGACATAATTGCCTTGAACATCAGTTGGTGAAGTGTGGAATAAGTATACGCCGTGGTCTTTGAATGATACCCAATAGAAAGCCCCAAGTTTTAAAGGTTTAGTATAGAAAAATTCACCACGTTCCGGTTCGATGTGGAAAGTTCCCTTTGGAGTAGCGTCATCTTTTCCAGTTGAAGCGTACATTTCGTAGAGTTTTGTTTTGCCATCCATAATATGGACCCGTTGTGTTGCAATGTCGACGTCAATCCATGCATTAGGATGTTCTTGTAAGTTTGGATAATCTTTTTTTTCAGATGCCATAGTATATTTAAATTTCTTTAATGGCACCATGTCTTTATCATCATCAATCGCCTTTGAAGATTTCTTCTTAGAAACCTTTTTCTTTGGCTTAGGTTTTTGACCTCGAGCTTCGACTTTAGTATTTTGATTATTGTTAGTTGCTAAATAAATCCCCCCGGCACCTAGCACAATGACAGTTAGAGCTACCAAAATAGTTGTATAAATCCCTCGTTTATTCATCTAATCCCCCGATTATCAATATACTAACCATTATACATACTTCGAAATTTTTTGCATTATCACAACTGCAATACTTCATGTGACATTAATGTAAGATTTATGTAAGTAAATTAGATGTACTTATATCTATAAATAAATTATTATGTAATTAACAATAAAAGAGGGGGAAGTAAATTATGCATATTCCAATTAAACGTTCCAATAGCGACAAAGTTTTTGCAGGGGTAATCGGAGGATTAGCACAACATTTCCAATGGAATCCAACTATCGCCCGTGTATTGTGGGTAATTCTCTCATTAACACCGGTTCCTGGTATCATCGTTTATTTAATCCTTTGGATGTTAATGGAAAATCCTGACTAGTTAAAAGTGGAGGTAAGAAAAATGCACATTCCCGTAAAAAGATCAAAAGATAATCAAATTTTAGGCGGTGTAATCGCAGGACTCTGTGAACACTTTGACTGGAATCCCGCCATCGGCCGCGTCTTGTACGTAGTTTTATCATTTACACCAATATTCCCAGGAATTTTAGTTTATTTAGTTCTTTGGTTATTGATGGAAAAACCAGATCAAGTATAAAATTGAATTATAAGTGATAATCACAATAAAAATAGTTTGGGACAAAAGTCCTAAATGATAAAAATGAGGCCCAGAAATCGTAATGATTTCTGGACCTCATTTCTATTGTAGTTTGTCTTAGGCGGCCTATAATGTAGGTATAAAAAGATATAGAAGAACATTTATATCTTCGTCGAGGTATAGGTAGGCTAGTTAAATGATTTACCCTAGGAAGATTGTCTGATTTCAGACAACCTTCTTTTTTGTTAATTTGAAATGAATTTAGAAAGAAGATTCATTGATATTTGGGACATTTCAGAGACAGAAATATTCATTTCTTGATCAAGCCAATATCTAATTAGACCGGAGAAACCATAGAATAAAAAGTACCATTCTGAAGAAGAGAAATCACTTCCAAAGGTACTATTAGTGGCATTGAATACTGGTGAGTGGAATCTTTTTAATAGATCTTTTTTCTTCAAAATCATAAAAGTATTTTTATGTTCATAAAGATTTGAAAAAACCAAATTGAATCGTTCATCCATGGACAAATTATCTGACGAAAATGATTCCAATATTTCGGTTGTTATCTTTTTAAAAAATTGATCTACAATGTCGTAAACATCGTGATAGTTACGGTAGAAAGTAGAACGATTTATATTACATTCTTTACAAATTTCGGATACTGTAATTTTGTCTATACTTCGCTGTTTTAAGAGTGAGAAAAAGGTTTGATTGATTATCTTTTTCGTATATTTTCTTCTAATATCCATTGATGGCATCCCTCTTTTGCATCATATTTAAGAAAATGTTGCTGAAAACAACACAACATTCTTATTGTTTATTGTGTATCCAATATATATATCATATACTTTCAAACATTGTCGTAAAAGTAGGAGAGAATATATGAATATTGCAAGTTTGTCGCTCCCAATTTATCAATTAATTGTAGGAGTCATTATTTATGTTTGTTATTTAGGATTTGTCATGTTTGGAGGTCTTCGGAAAAAGAGAATTAAACCAATTCATTTTATTTTAATGATAATTATATTATTCTGGGCTTTAACTAAGACCTATAGTGGACTAGGTTCATTTTGGAATAATGTAGATTTAATTGTGGTGCTTATTATAGCGGTGGTAAAAGGTATTACATTAGGGAATAAAAAGCAGGTCAAAATGATTGATAATAGTTATTATATATGGCACGAAAAAGAATATATTATATTATGGTCGGCTTTCTTTGTTGGGAAAGTCTTATTCACTTTGGTATTGGGTACCGTATTTAATTTAAATATACCTATATGGCATATGATTGCATATTTCTTTGTTTATTTTACGGTTAGAACACTTATAATTGTGAGATTATATCCAGAGGCATTTCAAAGAAAATAAAAAGAGTTTGGGACAAAAGTCCTAAATGACAAAAATAAGGTCCAGAAATCGTAATGATTTCTGGACCTTATTTCTATATACTAGTAAAGAAACGTTACACGTCGCCGACTACATCGTGGCGGATGCTGGGCACGGCAGTGAAATGAATTACCAATTTATTATTGATGAACTAGAGGTTTAATTATCTTATCCCTTACGGAATGTATGAGAAAGAAATGATACGCTCATATCATAAAAATAAACGTAAGATTGCTAATTGGAACTATGACGAATCTAATGACACTTCTACAGATTTAGATGGAATCGAATTTAAATTTTTAAGATACAGCGTAAGACACGACAAGTACGGGAATCGGGAGTTATGTCCCGAACTCTTTGTTGTCTATAATTTAACTAGTTCAGCGATAGTATTCAAAACACCATCGTCATCGTTATCAGTAACTGAAATCATGTCGGCTGATTGTTTAATGTGGTCGCCACTGTTCTTCATTGCGACGCCGATGCCAGATTCCTCAAGCATTTCTAAGTCATTTCCGTTATCACCAAAGGAAACAACATTGTCTAAGGATATGTCATAGAAATCACACAATTTTTTTAAACCGGTAGCTTTTGAAATGTGTTGGGCAATGATATCGATGCTGCCAAAACCGCTGACAGCGGCATGAATTTGGTCACCAAATTTTTGATTGATAAAATCAACAGCTGGATCTAATTGGTCATCGGCGATACGAATGTTCATTTTGAAGATTTTATCATCAATATCATTAATTTTATCAACTCGAACCAAATTATTAATGTAATAATCGTTAGTTTGTGGTGAATCGCGTTCGACGTAAGTACCGTTGACACCGGAGAAACAAAGGCTGGTCAAGTCCAATTGTTGATTGAATTCTTTGTTGATCTCAATCAATTGGTCAAGGTCTAAAGTATCTTCGAAAATAGTTTTACCGTTGACTAAAATTTGAGCACCATTTTCAGCTACTAAGGCATCGATCCCCTTGGCTTTGGCAAAGACTTCTTGCATGTGGCTGTAGTTGTTGCCACTAGCAACGGCAAATTTAATGTTTTTTTTATGTAATTTAGTGATATATTCATTCAATCGCTTAACATTGTATGCGTGATTGGAATCAAACAAGGTTCCATCAATATCAGTTGCAATAAGTTTAATATTATTCAAATTAGTTCTCCTAATATATATTTATATATCATTATAAACTAATTGTTATTTAAAACTCTAGAGCAAGGGTAAGAACCAGTTTGCCCAGATCCAACTGAGTGGCATGATGATAACCATTGCTGGTATCATGTCAGCAATTGGGAACATTTTGAGTTTGACCATTCTAAAGCCGGTTGCTAGCATTAAGAATCCACCACAGGCTTTGAAATCTAAGATCATATTTGGTGTTGTTAGTGGGAAAATAAAACGTGCTAATAAGAACAAAATGTAAAAGAGAATAAATTGTGGAATCGCAATGATAGAAACCACGTAACCTAAGTTGCAGGCAAAGATTGCGGCGGTAAAGAAGTCCAAAACAGATTTTGAAATCAGAATAGTTGTATCGCCAGTCATCCCATTGTCCAAACTTCCGTAAATACCCGTTCCACTAGCGCAGAAGAGTACGATAACGGTAACTAAAGTGTTAACGAAATCTTCGTGTGACATATCGGATTTAGCATTTGGGAAAAGTTTAGAAATTGGTTTTTGCATTTCAACGGCACCTTTGTTGATCCATTGACCTAAGTGCATCCAGAGGCCGATTCCGGTTCCGATAACGAGTGCAAAGATAACAGCTGGCATATATTTCATCGGAGCGATGGAATAAATACCCATTCCCATGGAACAGACACCAAAGATCAGCGTGATGTCATTTTTGAATTGTTCGGTAAATTTATTGCCCATAAATCCACCTAAGAGACCTCCAAATAAAACGGAGGCCGCATTGATAATAACGCCTGTTGGCATAATGTAATACCCCTTTCAATACTCAATGCATCCTACTTTAGGATTGACTCATGAGATTAACAATTCAAAAACTATGATATAGTATTCTAAAATGGAATATGAGGTGGCAGTCATGGATTTACACAAGTTAAAAATTTTTGTCGATTTGTCGAAAACGCTCAATTATACCGACACAGCCGAGAATCTCTTCACAACTCAAGGTAATATTTCTAAACAGGTTATAGCGTTGGAAAAAGAACTTGGTGTATCATTGTTCAAGCGTGCTCATCGCAAAATTGAATTGACTCCACAAGGCGAAATTACGTTGCCGTACGCGGTGAAAATAATTTCTGAGTATACTGATTTACAGAATTCACTCAACGAGTTTCAAGCTGCTAAAAATTTAACAATTGAAATGCACACGATTCCAACGATGCCCAGTTACGAAAGTTTTAGCTTGATAACTAAATTTTTACAAAAACATCCCGAAGTTCACATGCAACTGCAGGAGGAGGAAAGCTACAATTTAGTGACTTCCTTAAAGGCAGGTAAGTGTGAACTCATTTTTGCGCGAACTTTTGACTTTGATGATCCAGATTTAGAGCGAATCGTCATGGAAGCTGATGACTTTGTGGCAGTGTTACCTAAACAACACCCACTAGCCAATGAAAAGAAATTGAATCTAGCACAATTAAAAAATGACCGGTTCATGATTTTGGGGCCCAGCACCAACTTATACCAACCAGTTATTAAACTTTGTCAAAAAGCTGGTTTCAAACCTAAAATCACTTACGAAGGTACTCGAGTCGATTTAATTATGCAGATGGTCCAAAATAATCTCGGCGTTTCGCTGATGATGAAAAAAACGGCCGAAAACTTTGACAGTAGTAATTTTGTCATGGTGCCGTTAACTGAAAATATCAAAAATAATCTCAGTTTTATTAGAGTTCGTGGTCAACATTCGAGCGCAAATGAGATGTTTTGGAGATATGTTCAAAAAAATCTAGATTGGGGGATTCAAAAATCCAATTAACTACAAAACAAATAATCGATTTGATGGAATCTGGTTTGAAGATGCAATTTTCCGATGAACAAATCGCCATCTTGAAGAACGACTTTACCAAGCCACTATTGGTCAACGCCTGCGCTGGGTCTGGTAAGACGACAATTTTTATTTTGATGGCATTGATTGCAATTGCTGAAGAAAAAGTTGCACCAGAAGAGATCCTGGGGATAACTTTTTCTCACAAATCAAAGATCGATATGGGGGAACGCTATCAAAATTTTGTCAGACGGTTGTCTGATTCAGGATTGAATCTTAACGTTGGTCATCCAAAATTCACAACCTTTCATGCCTTGTTTTATCAACTATTATTGCAGAATCCTGAGTATCGTAGTGCCAAGGTTTTGACCTCCTATCGACTCTTTATCCGTGATCTATCCGATGCTATCAAGCATCCTAGTAACATCATCACTAAAGATGAAATGCTAGCAGAAATGTTTGATTTAAACGACTACATGATCAATCAAGACTTGACGACTGACGGAGTTTTACCAAAAGGTGCAAAAAATCTGACAGAAGCAGTCAAAGTTATGGGACAGTATTCACGTCAAAATCACAGCGAGGATTTCTTTTCCGATTATGTCGACGTTATCAAAAAGTACCAAACTTTGAAGCGGGAAAATGGCTACATTGACTTCAATGATATGAAATTACTGTTGCTAGAGAGCATGCAAAACAAGCAGTATTTGCAGTATTATCAACAAATCATGTCACGCTTCAAAATTGCGGTGATTGATGAGTATCAAGATATCGACAACCTGCAGTGGAAAATTATTTCTCAATTGTTGAGTCCAGAAACTTTGAAACGTTTGATCGTAATCGGTGATGATGACCAAAGTATTTATTCTTTCCGAGGTAGTAACCCCAAGTTCATCCTCAACTACAAGAAGCTCTTACCGGATGCCCAGAAGCACAACCTCTCGACCAACTATCGAACTGGTGAAAAAATCTTAAAGCGAGTTATTCCCTTAATCAAAAAGAATCACGTCCGTCTTGATAAAGAATTATTGTCGGGCAAAAAAGATATGGGTAAATTCATTCTTTATAGTACGAAAAAATCTGGTTTCAGTGGTGATTCAAAGATGTTACGTCGCTTGGTTAAACAGATCAATGACCCGAAAATTAACAACGATGATATTGCTATTTTGGTTCGTTACAATTCTTCACGAATGCTTTTAGCCGATTGGCTGGCTAATCAAAATATTTATGCCGACATCAACAATATCGGAGCAATTTTACAAAATAATATCGTCTATAAAATTATTACTGAATTGATGAAATCACTATGGGATGATAATTATCAATATTTCAGCAATCAAGCGAACCGAATTGGCTTTCGAGCTTATAAAGATCACACCCAAAAAGTCATCAAGCAGCAAACTCCTGAAAAACTCAGTCAATTTTTCCAACTAGCTAATGACTACAATGCCACCACCAACACGCCTTACAAACGAACTGATGAGCGAATCAAAGTTTATTTTAACAGTGTCCAACGTTTCAAAAAGAATATGTTAGAAGCGACTGATTCAGAGAGAAAGGTAAAATTAGGCAAGAGTCTGATCAAGGATTTATACAAGGCTGCGAATAAATTGACTGACCGTTATTTTGATTACATGGAAGAAAAGAATTTCATGTCGAAAAATGAAGTCAATGATATTAAAAAGTATCTTGAAGAAGAGCTAGAAAAGTACCAAAATATCGATGAATTTTTTGTCGCAGAAGAAGACAAGAAGACGATTCTGACTACTCGAACTAGACAAGGCCAACCAGATAATCGCATTCAATTTCTTTCCCTGCATCAAGCTAAGGGACTGGAATTTAAATACGTTTACTTGTATGGTTTGACCGATAAAGAAGTCGACCGTTCCAGCAAAGTGTTGAATTCTTGGTTCCCACCGGAAATGACGATGGATAAATTCATAGCTAAATGGAAATTAGTTTACAATCACAATTTCCAATTTTTGGAGAACGCCTTAAAGTCGGCCCACGTTGAAAAATACCGTGATATCACAAATAATAATGCCTTCAATCCGATTAATTTGGACAAGACCTTGAAGAAAAATCAGGAATTTCAGATGTTTTATAATCTCTATCAAGAGATCGAAAACTACTCGGCTTTTATTGAAGAAGAGAGAAGACTCTTGTATGTTGGTGTCACGCGAGCTCAAAAAGAGTTGAATTTAAGAATCGCACCAGATTCCAACCCGTTAGTATTTGATTTGGAATTGCCTAAAAAGAAGAAAAAATGACAAAAGAAAAATTTGAAATGGTCGTCCCCAATGACCAGCGCTTGCCGTTTGGCTGTCGTCTACAAACTAATCCTAATAAACAAATTATTTTGCCCCACTGGCATGATACGTATGAGATCGACTACGTTGTAAATAGTCAAAACCAAAATTTTTATTTGGATGGGAAGACTTTTAATCAGAAAAAAGGCGAAATTGTCTGTGTCAATCCTTATCAGATTCACGGACTGACTTTACCTAAAGATGAAAATCGTGTTGCGATAACTCTGATGATTCCTTTGGCATTGTTAGATAAGTTGAACATTAATAAACTGGATTTTCGGATTCAGAATCGAATCTTTGAACCTAGTAATCAACGTTATTTATTTTTAGTCAGCCTCTTTGACGAATTGACTAGAATTCTGCGATGTGCGGATGATACTTTTTTGCGGACAGAAAAAATTGGTTTAGTCTATGCTATTTTGGGCATTTTGTTCAAAGATTTTTCTAAAACTGATAAATTAGTTTTTGATAATTTTGCAAATAACCGTCTCGACTACATTAAACAGTCACTCGAGTGGCTAGGGGAAAACTACATGTATCAAATAAGAATTGATGATTTAGCTAAACAAGTAAAATTGTCAAATAGCTATTTTAGCCATCTTTTTAAACAAATAACTGGTCAAACTCCGCAAACTTATTTGACGGGCATTCGATTGGCACATGCTCGTCAAACTATTCAAAACACAGATTTGACCATGACCCAAATTGCCTTAAAAACTGGCTTTAGTAATGTTAAAGCGATGAATACGGCTTTTAAAAAGAATTTCGGAATGACTCCGTATCAGTATAAATTGGAGCAACAAAAAGCAGGATTTGACATTTTCTAAGCCTTAAAGGCATTTTTATCTCTGGAAAACTTCAGTAGACTGAAGTCAATTGGAGGATAAAAATGTTAAAACTAGATCAGAATAATTTTCAAGATAAAAAATTGGCAACAGGTTTGTTATATCGAGAATTCAGAGATGTAACTTATGTTGAAAAGCCAGTTTCAGCTATTCAAAAGTTAAATATTTTTGTTCCATTGGCTTATTTCCATGATGGAATAGTTAATGGTTACGATAAAAATAGTGCACCAATTTTTATGCCCAATACGGTTGGCGGCTATATGCCAGGTCCACGGGATTATCCGGGAAATAAAACTTATCCAAGTAGTCAAAAGACCATCATTGCAGCTTTGAATCACGGTTATGTGGTAGTTTCAGCTGGTTTACGTGGACGGACTTTGACGGCTGATGGAAAGAATATTGGCAAGGCTCCAGCATTTTTGGTCGATATGAAGGCAGCGATTCGTTATGTCAGACATAATCGAGATGTAATTCCAGGTGATGTTGAAAAAATTATTACTAATGGTACGAGTGCCGGTGGTGCTACTTCAGCTGCTATTGGAACTTCTGGTGATGCCGAGTATTTTGAACCATTCTTAAAAGATCTTGGTGCGGCAGACGAATCAGATAAAATTTTTGCGGCGAGTGTTTATTGTCCAATCCACAATTTGGAACACGCGGATGCGGCATATGAATGGGAATTCAGTGGCGTCAATACTTGGCAACGCAAGATTTTTATTAAAGATGGCGGACCAGGACAACCACCAGTTTTTGAAGATGCAACGGGAACCTTTACTGCTGAAGAAGTGAAGATGTCTGATGAATTGAAACAGGAGTTTATTACTTATTTGAACTCTTTACATTTAACAGCAGATCAAACAAAACTCACTTTGGACAGTGATGGTAAGGGTTCATTTCTAAATTACGTTAAAAACTTTCTTAAACAATCCGCTCAAAAAGCGCTTGATGAAGGAAAGGATGTTTCAAAAGATTCTGGTGTTAAGGTAGAAAATGGCATTGTGACTGATTTAGATTGGTCAAAGTATTTGCGCTTTATTACTAGAATGAAGAGTGTTCCGGCTTTTGATGATTTGGAAATGAAGAATCCTGAGCCTAACTTGTTCGGTGATGGGACAATTGCCAGCAAGCACTTCACTACTTTCTCACAAAAACACTCGAAGGTTGCTTCACAACTGGCTGATGAAAAAACGGTTACGGCAATTAATCCATTGACTTACATTGGAAAAGCCAAAACGGCCAAATATTGGCGGATTCGTCATGGTGCTAGTGATCGTGATACTTCGTTCGCTATTCCGGTCATTTTGGCGACGACGCTGAAAAATGCTGGTTACCAAGTTGATTTTGCAATGCCTTGGAATACACCGCACAGTGGAGATTATGATTTACGTGATCTGTTTAGTTGGATCGATAAAATTTGTGCTAAATAAAAAGCATTCCATTATGGAATGCTTTTTTGGTTAACTTGAATTGTTTCAACAACGTTGCCGCCCCTATAATGATCACTGATAGGAAAGAGGAGGGCAAACAATGTCTGAACAACCATATGATTTAAGAAGAGTTATTGATGAATTAAAACAAGCACCTGGTCAATATCATGAAACTGATGTTGAAGTAGATCCTGATGCAGAACTTTCTGGAGTTTACCGCTACATCGGTGCCGGTGGTACGGTTAAGCGTCCTACACAAGAAGGACCTGCGATGATGTTTAACAACGTCAAAGGTTTCCCAGGTTCACGAGTATTTATTGGTGCCATGGCCAGTCGCAAGCGTGACGGTTTAATTTTACATCATGACTATAAAACTTTGGGCCGTTTGTTAAAAGATTCAGTTGAGCACCCAGTTGCTCCAGTAGTAGTCGATTCTGATGAAGCTCCAGTTCAAGAAGTTGTTCATAAAGCAACTGATAAAGATTTTGATATTAGAAAAATTTTGCCAGCACCAACTAATACTGAATACGATGCTGGTCCTTATATCACTATGGGACTAGTTTTAGGTTCAGATCCTGACAAGACTATGACTGACGTTACTATTCACAGAATGGTTTTGGAAGATAAAGATACTATTGGGATGTATATCATGCCTGGTGGTCGTCACATCGGACACTTCCAAAAGCAATTTGAAAAGTTGAATAAGCCAATGCCAATCACTATCAATATTGGTTTGGATCCTGCTATTACCATCGGTGCTACTTTTGAGCCACCTACAACTCCACTTGGCTATGACGAATTGAATATTGCCGGGGCCTTGCGTAACCAAGCGGTTCAATTAGTTAATGCTAAAACAATTGATGAAAAAGCGATTGCTCGAGCTGAGTTCGTCATTGAAGCTGAAATCATGCCTAATCAAACTATGCAAGAGGATATCAATACTAACACCGGCAAAGCTATGCCCGAGTTCCCTGGTTATAATGGTGACGCTAATCCAGCAGTTAATGTTGTCAAAGTTAAAGCCATCACGCACCGAAAAGATAATCCTATCATGCAAACAACAATCGGACCTAGTGAAGAACACGTTTCGATGGCTGGAATTCCGACTGAAGCAAGTATCCTCGAATTAGTCGACAAAGCGATTCCTGGAAAAGTTGTCAACGTCTACAATCCTCCAGCAGGTGGTGGTAAGTTGATGACCATCATGCAAATCCACAAGGATAATGAAGCTGATGAAGGAATTCAAAGACAAGCTGCCATCTTGGCCTTGTCCGCTTTCAAGGAATTAAAGACCGTCTTCTTGGTTGATGAAGATGTTGATATTTTCGATATGAACGATGTCGTTTGGACGATGAATACTAGATTCCAAGGGGACAAAGATATATTAGTCTTACCTGGAATGAGAAATCACCCACTCGATCCTTCCGAACGACCCGAATACGATCCTAAATCCATTCGCGTTCGTGGCATGAGTTCGAAGACAATTATCGATGGTACCGTACCATTTGATATGAAAGACCAATTCATCCGTGCTTCATTCAAAGAAGTCGATGACTGGCAAAAATATTTGAAATAAGGAAGTGTGAGTATGACTCGGAAAAGAAGAATCGTCATTGGAGTGACCGGCGCCTCAGGTACCATTTACGCAATCGATTTGATGAAAAAGTTAAAATCGATCGACAAGGTTGAGACCCACGTTGTTTTCAGTGGTTGGGCCAAGAAAAACTTACAACTGGAAACCGATCTGTCGCTGGCTGATATTAAAGAATTAGCTGATTACTTTTACAGTGACAGTGATTTGGGTGCAACGATTGCTAGTGGATCGTTTTTGACTGATGGGATGATCATCGTTCCTGCCAGCATGAAGACCGTTGCTAGTATCGCTGTCGGTATCGGTGACAATTTGATTTCCCGAGCGGCTGATGTGACCTTAAAAGAACAACGTAAATTGATCATGGTACCAAGAGAAACACCATTGAATACGATTCACTTAGAAAATATGACTAAGCTGTCGAAAATGGGTGTACAAATGATTCCACCAATTCCAGCTTTTTATAACCATCCAGAAACCATTCAAGATTTAGTCGATCATCAAACGATGAAAGAACTAGATGCACTAAGAATTGATAACGAAATTGGCGGACGTTGGGAGGGTATCTAATGAGATTCTCAATTACCGAAGAAAATTATACGATGACTGCCAATGTGGAAGTTATCGGAAAAGATTTATTCATTGCTATTACTGGTGGCGATAATCCTCATATTGGAACCGTGACGACTTTGACTAAGGATTCAGATTTGCAAACGATTCGTTATCCTAGCCATGATGGCAGATTCCATAAAGATGATGTTTTGGCCAAACGAGTTGGGAAAGTGATTCAAAGTCAGTTACCAGGCAGTTGCACGATAACTGCTGGTGTCCATGTGAACCATATTTCCAAAAAACAAATTGCAGTGTCTTCGTCGATGGCGCAAAATTTAGGTGAACAAATCAAAACTTGGTTACAGACAACCGATTTTGATGTGCCAGATCCAGTTTATTATAGTGATTCGGAAAATCCTCAATAAAATAGTCAGTTAATCTTGATTAATTAAATAGCCCAATGGTAATTAAATTTTGATTACCATTGGGCTATTTAAGTTAATATGCTGCTAGTTTCATGCCACGTTTATCTATAATTAACTGCTCGTGTTCTAAAATTGCGTATATTTCATTTAATCTATTTTCAAGGTCGCTTATTTCTAAGTTAAATTTTTTATTCAACATTGTAATTGATATGAAGACAGTTTCTTTTGGAATGACGGCCTTTCCACGGGTGATAAAACCATTGCCAAAGATACCGTTGATAATTAAGACGTCTAAATCACTACTGCTTTCAATTCCATATAGTTCCGCGATATTTTGATGACGACTAAATACTTGTTTGAAGGTGATTTTGGCATTTTTTATAACTATTTCTTTTGGTGATGGATTATTATTGGGTGATTGGAAAGAGGAGCTTTGGTTAACGGAATTATTTTTCCACAAATCTTCGCGTTCTGCTTGTAACTTCTCTTGTTCAGCCAGAAGTTCTTGTTCTTGAGTAAATTTTATTCCTGCAGGCGTTCTTAGCCACTTTTTTCTTTCTATTTGTTTTTGTTCTTCGAATAATTGTTTAGCGGCCTTATTAATAGTAAGCTCATCTTTTAGATAAATTGGCAACGATTCACGACAAAATTCTTGTAGATAAACGAGTTTGTTTTTAGAGAATAGACTTTCCAAAGTGTTTTTTTCTTTTAGTAGTTGGTAATTTTTGGATGGGAAAGTCTCCCCCCAGTCAAATCTAATAAGAATTTCATCCAGTCCACGATCTATTTTGTGCTTTCCCTTTTTTATGTCTCTTAAGATATCTTCACCAATTCCAGCTTCTTGTTTGAGATGCTCTATTCCAAAGCCTTGTGTGCGGTTATTTTCTTTTGATTGGCAGATGTAGAGATATTTTACTCCACGGCCACACGAACAATGTAATGAAGATTCTTTCGGATTGGATTTATCGAAATTAGGATTGACCTGTTCTTCTAAAAATTGCCACTCTGTACCAGTTTCATTGAAATCATTTAGAAGCATCGAATTAAACTTGTATTGTTTATATTGCTCAATAGTTTGTAGTTGAGATCTTGATAATTTATTAATAATACTTTTTCTTTCAGAGCTGTTCAAATGGTCGTAATTAAGGCTGGTACGAAATATTTCCATGGAGTTTACCTTCTTTCTAACAATTAGCATTTTATTAGTTAAAGTATCTATTATGGTAAAAACATTGGCAATACAATTACTGAAACATAATCATTTACATACAATTTTTAATGATTTGTTTATGGCAGAGAAATCTTGTTTTTGAAATTCTGACACATGTATATACGGATGTATTGCTTTTTTGCTAAAATATTCCATACTAATAATAGTATGAAAATTAGGAGGCACCATTATGAGTAAAGAAGTGAGATTAAGAAAGTCTGGAAATAGTCTTATTTTAACAGTTCCATCTGGGGTTAAAGATAAGGTTGGTGCCAAATATTCAGTTTCAACTAAGGAAGATGGAACTATTATTTATAAACCAGTTAAACATGTCAACGTTTTTAGTACAAAAAAATTTATGGAGCATGATTTCCATAAAGATATGGAAGAAATATCCGAAACCATGGAATTAAGACCAGTTGGTAGGGAGAAATTACAATGAGAAATACTCCAGAAAAGGGCGACATTGTGGTAATTGATGCTGATTCAGGTAATATTAGAAGACATATGGTCGTTATGAGTTCTAGTGATTATAATAAATCAACAGGATTTATTTTAGTGATGCCTATAACAACCTCACAAAGAGTTGCTAATCGTGTAGGTTATTATCCAATTTTAATTCCAGGTGATAAACACACAGGTGTGAAGGGATACGTCGTCGTGTGGCAATTGCAAAACTTCGATTATATTTCCCGGCATGGAGTCATTATCAATAAAATTAATCACAATTTGTATAAGGAACTTTTGGTCTATGTAAAAGATATGCTGGATCTTTAATAAAGTTCAGTTTGTATCTAAAATAGGACGTTTCGTCCTATTTTTTATTTATTTAAATACAAATCCCAGAACTTCTTAGCTACTTCGGTTTTAGACATCAAAGGCCAATTAACTGGTTTATGATTTTTTTGCAACAGAGTGACCTTATTGGTATCGACGTTAAAACCAGCGTCTTTTTGAGAAACATCGTTAGCCAAAATAACGTCGGCGTGTTTCTTATTGAGCTTTTTCTCTGCGTTGTCCAAGAGGTGTTGAGTTTCGGCCGCAAAACCGACAACGAATTGTTGGTTAGTTTTAGTGGCAGCGATAGTTTGTAAAATATCAGGATTTTTAGTTAATTTGATGGTGAAGATATCTTCATCGTCATTTTTTTTGATCTTCTGGTCGGCAACTTTTATCGGTTTGAAGTCAGCTACTGCGGCAGCCATGATCAAAACGTCAGCTTTAGGGAAGACGTTTTTTAATTGTTGCATCATCTCATCGGCAGTTTGAATCTGAATTATGTTCATGCCGGCAAAAGAAGTGGGAACAGTGGTAATTAAGGTTACTTCTGCACCAAGATCTCGAGCAACTTTTGCCATTGCAAAGCCCATTTTGCCAGAAGAACGGTTACCGATAAACCGAACTGGGTCGATAGCTTCCTTAGTTCCGCCGGCAGTAACGATGACTCTTTTACCATTTAGTTTTTTCTCAGTGAATTGTGCTTGAATATGTTTGACAATGACGTCTAATTCGGGTAGGCGGCCCTTGCCAGTCATACCTTCAGCTAAAAATCCGGTAGCTGGTTCGATGACTTGGATGCCCATTTTTTTTAAGGTCTGAAGGTTATTTTGAACAGCGAGATTGTCGTACATGTCGGTGTTCATAGCTGGAAAGACCAATTTTTGGGCTTTGGTTGCTAAAAGGCTAGTTGAAACAACATCGTCAGCTAGACCATTAGCCATTTTGCCGATGATATTAGCAGTTGCCGGAACGACGACCGCCAAATCAGTCCAGAGCGCCACTTTGATGTGGGGAATGAAGTCGTCGGCAGCACTTTGAGGTTTGAAATTGTCAGTGATAACCGGACGCTTACTCAAAGTCGCAAAAGTTAGTGGAGTGACGAACTTTTGAGCGGATTTAGTCATGACCACTTGAACTTGTGCACCTTGTTTGATTAAAGCTCGCACGATATTCAACGATTTATAAGCCGCAATTCCACCAGTAACGTAAATTGCAATGTGTTTGTCTGTTAACATTTTTCCACCTCAAATTTTTTTCTTACTATATTATACATGATTGCCATTATGTTAATATTTGGATATTAGGAGAAAACTATGAATATTTATACTTTAGATATTATTGTCACGATTTTATTGATACTGGTTATTAACGATCCCCTACTCAGATTCTTTCAAAGTCTTCTCTTTGGAAGTTTCATTGCTAGTGAGATTTTTGTCGGAATAATCATAATAATTTTAATGGTTTTAATTCATAAATTTATTTTACGAAGATTTTTCCCAAAAAAGTAACGATTGTGAAAATCAGTAGCTCTTAGCAGCACTTTTTTAACACGTAAAAGTGTAAAATTAAGGTAATTACATTTCCACCAAAGGAGAGATTTTGCAGATGGAAAACGTTATTTCACAAAGAGAATCAGAAAATCAAGAATTAGCTAAACAAGTTGCCTCTGAGGGGATAGTTTTGCTACAAAATCGCAATGCAACTTTGCCGATTAAAAATAAAACGGTGGCATTGTACGGTAGTGGAGCTTTTGCGACTGTTAAAGGTGGAACTGGCTCTGGGGATGTCAATTCTCGCAGGACTATCAGTATTTTAGATGGATTAGAAAATCATGGTTTTACGATCACAACTAAATCCTGGTTGAACCGCTTGGAACGTTTTTACCAAAAAGAAAAACAAGCTCATGATGAGAAGTTAAAAGATGATCCACTAGCACTTTTACGTCCAGCTTTTAAATTTGATGATCCAGAAATTGGGGATTTTGAAGATAGTATTACTGGAATTTATGTGGTGTCACGTAGTTCTGGTGAAGCTTACGACCGTAAAAATGAAAAAGGTGACTTCTTATTAACGGATAATGAATTGTCCAACATTAAAAGAATGAGTGAATACTACACTAACAGTATCGTGTTATTAAATGTTGGCGGAGTCATGGATACGAGTTTTATCGACGATTGTCCACTTTTAGATAGCGTTTTGTTAGTATCACAACTGGGAATGACGACTGGTGATGCTGTGGCTGAAGTAATCGATGGAACCGTGACACCTTCTGGTAAATTGTCAGATACTTGGGTTAAATCGTATAATGATTATCCAACTTCTGAGAATTTTGGGATGACTGATCCAAAATATGTCGAGGGTATTTATGTTGGTTATCGATATTTTGATAGTTTTGATATTAAGCCTAGGTATGAGTTCGGATTTGGTTTGAGCTATGCCAAGTTCTATCTCGATACTAAGAAAGTCAATATCAATGAGAAACGGATTCGTCTCAGTGTTGATGTTGAAAATACCGGCCATAAATTTTCTGGTCAAGAAGTAGTCCAAGTTTACGTCTCCAAACCTCAGACTAATATTCCTGTACCATATCAAGATTTGGTAGGCTACGAGAAAACCACAATTTTACGGCCCAATGCCAAGCAAACTGTTGATTTCCGAATTCCCATCACGGATCTAAAAGTTTACGATGAAGAATTGGGCGCTTATATCTTGTTGCCAGGAACTTATCTACTTCGCGTGGGTAACAGTTCACGTAATACTCAAGTAGTGGCCACATTTAAGTTGGATCAAAAAGTGATTTTAGAAAAAGTTGAACATCTCATGAAATCAAGCGTTGATCCAACTGTTTTCACTGACAATAAAGTCGACTTGGAACAAATCGCCGGAATTCCTTACTTCATTTTGAAAGCTGAGAATTTTCCTGAGACTAAATTTGTTCAATACCAAGAAAAAAATAGTGTTACAACTTTTATCGCTGATGAAGATCCATTGCCAGGGAAAGGGATGGAACAAGTCGTCGAAGAAGTCAGAAATGCGGCTGGAAAAACTTTATCAGACGTCAATAGTGGTGAAGTTGAATTAGCCGAATTTGTTGCTAGTTTGTCAATTCCACAGTTAGTTGAGTTAGTTGAAGGCCAATTATCATCCGATAAAAATGGTGTTGTTGGAATTTCTTCAGATATCTTGCCGGGAGCTGCCGGACAAACAGGGACTATTAATAGTAAGAACATTCCCGCTTTCGTGATGGCAGATGGTCCTGCGGGTATTCGAGTTGAACCAACTTATGAAAAAAATGGACAAACAGTTGAACATTTTGCAACTGCTTGGCCAATTGGAACGGCTTTAGCCCAAACCTGGAATCGTTCATTAGTAGAGAAAGTTGGTTTCGCAGTCGGTATCGAGATGAATGAGTTTGGGGTCGACTTGTGGTTAGCACCAGGAATGAATATCCATCGTGATCCACTCGGTGGCAGAAATTTCGAGTACTTCTCTGAAGATCCAATTCTTTCCGGTACTATGGCTGCATCTGTTACCAAGGGTGTTCAAGAACACAAAGGTATCGGAGTCACAATTAAACATTTCTTAGGAAATAATCAAGAAACTGATCGTAATTCTGGCAATAGTATTATTGGCGAGCAAGCCTTACGAGATATTTATCTTCGTAACTTTGAGATTGCCATTAAAAATTGCCAACCAGTAGCTATTATGACTTCTTACAACAAAGTCAATGGAGTCTTTTCAGGAGAAAACTTTGAGTTATTGACCAATATTTTACGTGATGAATGGCATTTCCACGGTCTAGTCATGACCGATTGGTTCAGTTCAGCAAAACCTGCTAACAGCATGCATGCCGGAAATGATCTAATCATGCCAGGAGCCTCAAAGTCAGAATTACTCAATGCTGCTAGTGACAACGGACCAGAGTTTGATGCTCAAGGAAATATCAAGGTTAAAAAAGATTTTGATTTTCTAACTAACAAGACGACTGAAAGACAACTTTGGAATGATTTTGTACTGGATCCCGATGGAAACGTACTAGTAAAAGTTAGAATCGGTGATGATTCACCATTAAATGAGAATGTTCGAGACTGGGTTTACCAAGGAATTGCCCAAATAGTTGATGAAGAACACGTCTTGTTGACAGGCAAGTGGAAAGATAACAATAATTTGTATTTAGGAGACTTACAAAAATCCGCTATCAATGTTTTAAGAACTGTTTTGAAATTGAAATTTTAGGATATGAAAAAAAGCTGTTGGATATTGTCCAGCAGCTTTTTTATGCTCTATTTAATAAAATTGATACCAAAAGTTTTGATTTCACCTGGCTTGAAGGAAGGTATTTTAAAATTATCAGTTGATGTTTTTAAAGTAGTAACAAGATGAGAATCTAAGGTGAGTTCAGTGATGGTAGCAGACTTACCTAATTTGATAGATCCATTTTCTATAGTGTCATCACTTGGATTATAAAGCCTTAACACAAACCCAGTTTCATCATTTGTCAGGTGAAAACTACTTAATACTAGTTGATCACTCTTTAGTTGAATCAAGTTTTGATTTAGTTGATTATAATTTTGAACTTTATTCATCATGAAATATCTGAGCGGATTAGTAAAGCGATTTAAAGTTTGGTTTTGGAAGAAGAGGGGATTAGTTGAAAGTAATAAATGCTCGCGTTGTAGTTGTGCGGCATCAAAAGTTTGACTAACAACGATTCCACCTTCAAAAACATGTTTTCCTTGTAATTGGCTGTGTGGAGTTTCAACATATTTTGATTCTAGTCCTGAGGCATCGGAAGGGCGGCGGAGTAAATCAGGACGTCCCAGATAACCGACACTTCTGAACATAGTAATTGCTAACTTATTAAAGTTTGGACCAATTACTTGAAAGTCTTTACTTCCAAGCCCGAGGAAAGTGCAGCTTTCATCTTGGGAATGAATATTTGCAAGATGGATAAATGGACGCATTGCGGTTGGTTCCTCATGATAACCAATCTCTTGCCAATCGTTTAAATGTAGATCGGTTACAGGACGTTTAATGATACCAAATGGCGTGTCAGCAAATGAGAACTCTGATTTTAAATTAGGGTTCAAAACTAACCTTAAGCGATGATCTAGAGTTTGATTGTTGGTCTCTAACTTATAGCCAATTGTTTGCGAATCTCTTTTTAAAGTTAATGATAATTTGTAAGCTAATTTAGATGATAATTTTTTATTTTTACGGTCTTCTAAGTTAGCGGGTAATTCCCATTGACCTGTAATATTTAGAGAACTAATATTTTGACCAATAACAGTCTCGATGTCAGCTTGCTTGAAATCTAAGTTGATTATCCAATCATTAAATGAAGGTGAGTAATCATATGTGTCACCAGCGTCAGCTCCGTCTTCAAAACTAAGAAAGTTTGGATACGTTTTGTTAATTGATTTATTCGTCAAATCAATTTGACCGTCACTGAAACTAAGTTCATAAAACTTATTATCGATATGATTATCTTTACTACTATTAATAGTAGATTTTGATTCTTTAGTTTCCTGAATTGTGAGACCAGACCAACCAGTAGCTGGAATGTCAGCCATAAAAGAAATTGTTGAAATGTAATATAAATCTTGTTTTCTTTCTTCAACGTTTCTACGTAAAGCAGCGGCATTTTCCAGTTTTTGATTGATTAAATCATATTGGATCTCTTGATTATTCTTATCTAATAATTTAAATTCTTTGAATCTAGTCGATATTTGAATAGTCTCTATTTGATGTTTTTCAATTGGCAATGGATTCCAAAGATAAACATCAAATGGTGTTTCTTGAGAAATACTGAGTTTTCTAATCAAATAGTCAATGATAGAGTATGATAATTGATCGGCAACTTTTGCACGATGGAGGATATCATCGTTTGTTTTATCGCTATTGCAACCACCAGAACTATCGTGTGCTTGACCGCGAAAAATAATTTTCCAAATATCATCAACCAAACCTTGTTTGGCAGAGATGCCATATGATTTTGCCAAAGCCATCAAGGGTTCAACTTGATAAGTCATCCGACGTTCAAGCTGATCATAAATTTGTTTTAGGTCAGCTCTGGATGAGTAAATACCACGATGAATTTTTGAGGCTGAGGGATCGATGAATTCGCCAGAGTAGTTTGGCAAATCTTTTTCTTTACGTAGATTAGCAAAATATTCTGGATAGTTACTTTCTTTAATAAAGTATTCGTCAGTTAATTTTTCATTAGCCGCTTGAATTCGTTCTTTTAGATTGTAGTCAATGGCTCTTTGATCTCCACCGATAGGGAGTACTAAATTACTTACGTCAGTGTCGGAGCTGATTTTATTCATTAGATCTTTAAAATCATTGGATTCGACCAGTTGAACTCCAGCGTAGTAACCATTTTTGATATTTGCAGTTAAAACTTTTGAGCCATCTTTGCTGTTCCAATAAAAGTAACGAGCATTTTTTTCTTTAGACATACCACGCCAGAAAACGGCATCATAAATTCCAAAACCATTGTAGATTTTAGGCATGTCGGTGCCTTGGCCAAATGAATCAGGTAAATATGCGACATCCATTGAACCACCTAAGTCATTGGCAATTTTTCTTCCTATTGATAGATTTCTGACGATAGATTCTCCAGAAGTAACCATTTCATCAATTTGAGTGTACCAAGGACCGATGAAGAGACGTTTCTCTGTAACAAATTTTTTAATTAAATTTCTTTTTTCGGGAAAACTATTTAAATAATCGTCGACGATCGACATTTGGCCATCTAGTAAATAATAATTTAGGACATTTTTTTCAAGTGCATCGAAAACTTCGTCCATGTGATATGCAAACTGGACGCGTGCTTCTTGTCTAGTAAAATACCATTCGAAGTCCCAATGCGTGTGTGCAATTGCATAGACTTTTTTCATTTTAAATTAACTCCTTATGCTGCTGGTTGTGCGTTTTTTAATGCTAGTTCACGTTCGTTACGTTGATTAATGATAACGAATGGTGAGTAAATAAAGATATCAAGAATTACAAGAACTAAGGTTAAGACTACTGGACTCAGATGGAACGCACCTAGAATCCAGGTACTAATGAAGATTGGCTCATTACCAGAGTTCAGAACAACCAATGGAACGACCCAACCAATTTTTGTTACAACATATGCAATAACGGCATTGGCAACTGGAACTAAAATCCAAGGGATTAACATGATAGGGTTCAAAACGATTGGTAGACCGAAGATAATTGGTTCGTTAATTCCAAATAATCCAGGAATCAAACCTAATTTGGCAACCTCATGTTCCTTTTCACCTTTTTTAGTAAAAATTAACATGGCAATAATTAAACCAAAAGTAGCACCAGAACCACCAATCATGGCGTAAACGTTAGTCATGGTATTTGGAGCAATGGAAATTCCAGCAAAACTTTGTGTTTTAGCAAATTTGGCAACGTCTTGTAAGAAAAGAGGTAGCCAGAAAGCTGAAACAACACCCCAAACGATGTTGAAACCGTGAAGTCCTAAGAACCAAAGAATTTGTTCAAGTAGAATTACAACGATAATTGCTGGTAGACCAGTACCTACACTTAACATAGGTTTAATGATTACAACAGAAATCAATTCAATTAGAGATGAGAAACCAAGCGTTTGAATAATAATTCTAACTACACCGAAAATCAAAAGTACTTCAGAAATTGGAATTAATGAAAAGAATGAATCAAAAACATTCTGTGGTACATTTCCAGGCATTTTGATAGTAAACTTACTATGTGAGAATTTGTTATATAGATAAACCGCTAGCATTCCAACAATCAGTGCGGTAAACATTCCCTCGTAACTGAAGAAGGAAGTAGCAAATCCTTCAATCACTTTTGCCTTAGGATCAGCAAAGTTGATATTGTTAGGTACCATGATAAAGTATGCTGCAAGTGCTAATAATGTCGCTAAAATAGGATTTAGATTTGCATTTTTAGGTTTACGTTTCAATTCATTTGCGTATGAATAAGCTGAAGATAAGACAACTATCAAAGCAACGATACCTAAAGTAGCAGTTCCTAAGTATCCAAATAGGTTACTTGTATTTGTCAACCAAGGGTTATCAATTTTTTGTGACTTAATCAAAGCGTCCAACTGCATTTTGATTAGGTTTGAGAAAGAACCCACAACGGTAAATGGAATAGTTCTAATGAAAGCGTTCTTTACGGCTTGTAGAATGGTATTTTTTTCGACCCACGAGGACATTTTTAACAATGGTCCTTGGATTTTATCGAGATCAAATTTCATTTTTGTTCCTCCGTTTATTTTGTAAAAGTAAGCGCTAACTTTCAATTCATAATTATAAACGGTATTAATAATTTGTAAAGGGGATTTTTATAATTTGTATAGTCAAATTATAAAAATGTGGTAAAATTAGTATATACAATTGATGTATGAGAGGTACTTTTATGTATAGATATAGAGAAATATATTCTGATATTAAAAAGAATATTTTAACCAATCACTATAGAGCGGGGAAGCCATTACCTACGCAAGAATCACTGTCTAATAAGTATGATGTCAGTCGCTTGACGTTAAAAAAGGCTTTAAATTTATTACTAGATGAAGGCTTGATTGTTAGTAAGCAAGGTTCAGGTACATATGTACGTAACCAACCATTGTCTAGAAATGATGAATTACTACCATTGGATATGCCGATTGGTGTGACTTATTCGCATCGTGACCAAAAGATTACTAGTAAGGTTATTAGTTTTGGAGCACGATTGCCGACTGAGGAGGAACGCAAGAACTTGTCGATCAAATCGAATGAACCGGTTTATGAAATAAGGCGAGTGCGATTAGTGAATGGAAAAAGGTATAGTTTTGAGCATACGATTATGCCGACAAGTATTGTTCCTCTAGATGAAAAAGTAATTGAAGGATCAATTTATGATTTCTTGGGTCAACACAAAATAATGATGACTGATGCGAGAAGAATTATTTATGCAGATGGTGCTAATAAAGAAATTGCTAACGCTCTGAAAGTTGAAGAAAAATCACCAATTTTGACGATTGAACAAGTTGCTTTTGATCAAAATGGTGTAGCATTTGAATATTCTCACTCTAGTTTCTTGAGTGATAAGAGCAAGTTTGTACTTGACGTGCATCGCTCAAGTAATTGGTAAAACAAAAAAGCCGCTACACAAATGTGTAACGACTTTTTTGATATAGCAGACTGATTAATATTTGTTCAACAATTCAACATAAGCATCAACAATACTTTGTAAGAAGCCGACTGTACCTTCAGCAACGTTTCCTTGGTCATCAAGAATCTTTGTAACATTACCGATGTAAGCTTCTGGTTGTTGCAATGTAGGCATATTCAAGAATACTAATGATTGACGTAATGCGTGGTTAGCACCGAAACCACTGATAGCACCAGGTGAAACACTGATTACAGCAGCAGGCTTTTTATCCCAAGCACTTTCGCCGTATGGACGTGAACCAACATCAATTGCATTCTTCAAACCACCAGGAATTGAACGGTTGTATTCAGGTGTAACGAATACTACACCACTAGCATCTTTAATTTGATTTCTGAATTCTGTATAAGCAGCAGGGACATTTTCTGGAGTGTCGATATCCTCGTTGTACAATGGTAAATTACCAATTTCAACAAATTCTGGTTCGTAGTCACTAGGGAATAATTTAGCAACGTTTTTAGCAATTTGCTTTGAGAATGATCCCTTACGTAAACTACCAACAATAATAGCAATCTTTTTTGACATGTAAAATTCCTCCAAATCCTTTGATGTTTTTAAATTAACATAAATAGTTTTTTTCAACAAATATTTGTTCTCGCAAACAAAAATAAATTATTTTGTCTTAGAAATCGGTTATAAAAATATTGACAAAGAATTCACAATGTGCTCTAAAAATTAAAAAACGTCAAAATACAAAATATTATTTATTAATAAATAACCCTGATTACAGGAACATTACAAAAAATACTAACACGCCGATTTTTTTATTGTTCGTGTAATCTAAATGAAATATTCATCTTGTATAGTGTCTTCTGGTAAACGAAAAGCCGGGGAGAGATTAGTTGTTTAAGCAAATTAAATTAGAAGCACTACTTATTATTAGTTTGATCGTCACAGGGGGTATGGGATACACAGTCGCTTATGCCGCAGATTCAACAACAGACCAAACAAGTAATGCAACGGATTTTAGAAAAACATTGACTAATTTGGAAACAAAAGAACAAGTCAGTGATAATGCCGATAAACTAAATAAGAAAATTACATTACCAGACAATAAAGAATTTATGCCTGGAATTGAATACAGTGAAAAAGATCCTAACATGGATATGGATGAAGTTGAAACTGAAGAAGTTGTAGAAAACGAATCATCAGAAACTTCACAAGTTGCCATCACGCAAGGAGCTAGTGAGCCACCAGTTGAATACCAAAATCAAACTCAACAAACGACTCAAACTCAGCAGACGCAACAAGTACAACAGACAGTACAACAACCAACAACTAGAAACGTTGGAACATTCAAAATCAGTTTTTATGATCCAGCCGTATTAGGGTCAAACATGGGTTACTCAGGAGTAGCCACAAACCTAGGAGTTATTCCAAGAGGTTCAAGATTAAAGATTACCACTGCACAAGGGGATGTTTGGTATCGAACAGTTAATGATACAGGAACATTTGCATACAGTAATCCATATCAAATCGACGTTGCCATGCCAAATAGCATGATTCCTTCATACGGAATTACTAGTGCAACAGTAGAAATTATCGGTTAACAGTTGAATAGGTATTATAAAGGCAGCATCTATTTTTGAATAGATGTTGTTTTTTCTTTGCTATTCCGGACTGAATTTCACACTTTTTGGTTATTTACTTTCCATTCGTTTAGAAATAGTAATTCTATAACGTATCCAGACCATAAATCAGGTTCCAATCAATTTTGAATGGAACTTATATCCAATTCAGAATTTATGGAAATACAGCGTAGATTCGTATCTGGTCTGGAGTAACAGCTCTGGGAAATGCTCAGCTGCCGTACATTCTCAAGCCATGATAACCCCTACTTTCAAAAAGAACGATGCAACCTCACAATTTCAAAGATAACCATTTTTATTGTAGAATAGAAATAATTATAAAAGGGGTTGAAAAAATGAAAGCATTTGGTGTTACTAATAATCAATTTGATAGCTTTGTTGAATTTGATAAAACAAGAGAGCATCCAACTGGTCGAGACTTATTAGTTAAGATTGAAGGAATTTCAATTAATCCAGTGGATATCGCAACCCGAAAGAAAATTAGTGAGGAATTGTCTGATCCAAAAATTTTAGGTTACGACGGTTACGGTGTTGTTGAAGAAGTTGGCGAGGGTGTTGAAAACTTTAACGTTGGCGACAAAGTCTTCTTTGCTGGTGATTACACTCGTGATGGTTCGTATCAAGAAGAAGAACTGATTGATGAACGAATCGTAGCCCATGCTCCTAAAAAAACTTCAGTTGAAAAAAGCGTCGCTATGCCATTAGTTACTTTGACAGCCAGTGAACTTTTATTTGAAAAATTACATTTAAATCCAGCAGCTGATAATCGTAAAAAAACTATTTTGATTATCAATGGTGCTGGTGGTGTTGGTTCAATCGCCATTCAATTGGCTCATTTAGCCGGTTTAAGAGTAATTGCGACCGCTTCGACCGACGAGAAGGTCAATTGGGTTAAAGACTTAGGAGCTGATTTAGTAGTTAATCACCATCATGACTTAGTTCAGCAAATTCATGATTTAGGGATCAACACCGTCGATTACATTTTAGGTTTGAGTGATAACGATCCCCATTGGCAAGAAATTGTCACTTTGATCAAGCCATTTGGAACCTTTGCGACAATTACTAATTTACGTGAATCGCAAATTATGGATTTGAAACAAAAGTCAGTTGATTTTGCTTGGGAATGGATGTTTACTAAGGCTAAATTCAAATTAGATTCAATGTCTACCCAAGGAGCCTACTTGGAAAAATTGGCTAATGGTTTGGATAGTGGAATGATTGACTCAACCGTCACAAAAGTTTTCCATGGTTTTAATTTGGAAAATATCAAAAAAGCCACGCAACTAGTTGAAGCCGGCCACATGATGGGAAAAGTTGTTATTATAGGATAGAGAGTGGAGCAAGCCGGTTGGGCTATCTAGAGTCTGGCTTGTGCAACTCATTTCAGATAAAAAAGGGGAATGATACGTTGTGTACCATTCCCTTTTTATCGATTAGATTAATTTATAGTGTTTCAAGCCGTTAACTATACCACCGTTAACGTTTTCAGTGGTAATATAAGAAGCAATGGCTTTGACAGAATCTAAACCATTACCCATGGCAACACTGTAGTCGGCAAATTCTAACATTGGTAAGTCGTTATTACCATCGCCGAAAGCATAGACTGGCTTGTCTTCTAGGTCGAGTTCTTTTAAGAGGTGCTTGATACCGCTCATTTTTGAAACACCTTTATTGACAGTATCAACAGAACTTGGACCAGTTTTGTAGAAAGTTAGGTCGTCGAATTTCTCTTGGTAATTAGAACCGTCTCCGGCTGTAACAATGACGATCATAGGTACGTTGTGGCCTTTATAAAAGTTAGGGTCGATTTCTGGCAAGTCTAGGTGAACACTTTTGTAGAAATCCTCAACGAATGGATTAGCAGCATTCAAGTAGGACTCGCTGGCGGTGTGAACACTAACTGTATCGCCGAACTCATCAGCTTGTTTTAGAAGCTTTTCAATCAATTCTGGTTTAATATTGTTCTCGTAGACAACTTTTCCAGCAGATTGAACGTAGGCACCGTCGAGTGTGATGTAAGTGTCAATGTCAGTTGAATTAAGAACTGGATCGATTTCAATTGGAGAACGACCAGTATTGATGACTGGTAAATAACCATTCTCTTTTAATTGACGAGTAGCTTCGGCTACATCAGGATCGATTTCCGATTTAGCGTTAAGTAAGGTTCCATCAAGATCGAAGAAGACAGTTCCTTTATAATTTGTTTGCAAAAGATCACCAACCTAAATAAATTTTGTATACTAATAACATGGTAACAATTTTTTCTTAAATGATATAGTCTAACTTTACAATGGAGTGATTTAAATGAAGATATTGATGATTGAGGATAATAAATCCGTCTCCGAAATGATGGGGATGTTTTTTCAAAAGGAGAAGTGGGAAGCAAGTTTTGCCTACGATGGAAATCAAGCCATGGACATGTTCAATGAGAACCCCGATGGCTGGGATATGATTACTTTGGATTTAAACCTTCCGGGAAAAGACGGAATGGAAGTTGCTAAGGAGATCCGTAAGGTATCTAAGACGGTGCCAATTATTATGTTAACCGCTCGCGATACCGAAAGTGATCAAGTATTAGGGTTAGAGTTTGGAGCTGACGATTACGTTACTAAGCCATTTAGCCCCATCACTTTGATTGCTAGAATGAAGGCAATTCATCGTAGAGATGAAAATATGGCCGAGAAATTAGCTGAAAGTTCAGTTAATGCTACAGTTGAAGAAGCTGATGATGGTTTTGATATCAACACAGGTTTCTTCAAGTTGAATTCAAGTACGCGTGAAGCTTATTTAAATGATAAGGAAATTCCTGATTTGACACCGAAGGAATTTGATTTGTTAAAGACTTTGGCAAGTAAACCTAAACAAGTCTTCTCCCGTGAACAACTACTAGAATTAGTTTGGGATTACGACTACTTCGGGGAAGAAAGAACTGTCGATGCCCATATTAAGAAATTACGTCAAAAGATCGAAAAAGTTGGTCCACAAGTTATTGAAACTGTTTGGGGAGTGGGTTACAAGTTCGACGATACTGATGCAAAGGCTAAAGCTTAATGAAACTAATCTATCAAAATATGATAAGTTTTTTGGTTGTTATTCTGACGACTTTGGGGATTATTCTGTATTCAGTCACTAGTGCGGCTACGAGTTGGGAATACAATCGAACTTATAAGAGTTTGGAAAGTTATGCTGGAAATTTGGAAAAGATTGCTTTGAAAACTGATCCGAAGACTGGTCAGATTCATAATATAACTGGCGATAATATTCGAACCGTTGAACAGGTTCTGTCAGAACGTAATGTCCAGTTTGCAATTTTTGATTATCAAAATAATCAAGTCTATCCAAATCCACCTAGCAATGTTAAATTGCATTTAAAACAGTCTTATTGGAAGAAATTAAAGCAAGGCAAAACGATTCGTAATGTCCAAAAACTACAAGATACTGATGGAAATCCGCGACTGCGAAAGGACGACAATCGAAGTTATGTTTACGTTCTGACACCGTGGTTCCAAAATGGTAAATTGATTGCGGCCGTTTGGGCAGGATCAGATGTTTCAGAATTGCAGACAAATATCGGTGAAATCAATAGTCGACTTTATTTTGCCCTATTAATTTCCTTATTAGCAGCGGTTATTTTGAGTTTCTTACTATCTAGATATCAAGTCAATCGAATCAACCGTCTGCGTGGTGCGACGAAGAAAGTTGCCAACAATGACTTCTCAGTTCATATCGAAAGTAAGAATCGGGATGAATTGGATGATTTGGCTGATGATTTCAACCAGATGGTTAAGTCACTAGAAGCTTCAGATAAAGAAATTAAGCGCCAGGAACAACGACGCAAGGAATTCATGGCTGATGCATCTCATGAGATGAGAACGCCGCTGACGACTATCAATGGCCTTTTGGAAGGTTTAGCTTATGATGCTATTCCTGAAGAGTCGAAAGGTCAAAGTATCCAGTTGATGAGAAATGAGACTAAACGTTTGATTCGTTTGGTCAATGAAAATCTTGATTATGAAAAGATTCGGACTAATCAAATCACGATGGCTAAGCGAGTCTTTGATGCCAATAAACCATTGCAAGATATTACTTCACAGTTGGAGAAAAAAGCTACTGCTTCAGGTGATGAATTGATCTTGAAGCAGTACGATGGCGAATTGAAGACCTTTGCTGATTACGACCGATTCGTTCAAGTGATGTTTAACATCATTCAAAATGCTATCCAATTCACGGAAAATGGCAAGATTTTTGTCAATGGCACGCGTGATGAGGATCGTCATGCTTCAGTCTTTACCATTTCTGATACCGGAATTGGGATGTCTGAGGATCAGGTGAAAAACATTTGGGATCGCTATTATAAAGCTGATCCATCGCGGAAGAATCGTAAGTATGGTGAATCCGGCCTTGGTTTGTCGATCGTTCATCAGTTGATCGAGAATCACGGTGGCGAAATCGAAGTCAAGAGTAAGCTCAATGAAGGAACGACGTTCATCGTGACACTCTTTGACGAAGGGTTCGAACACAAGAACGAAGAAAAAGCTGAATAATTATAATTAGAGAGTGGAACAAGCCGGTTAGACTCGGACAGATAGCCTAATTCCACGAATTGCGCACCGAGTTTGTGTGTGATTTGGGGAATGTAGCTATATGGCTGAGTCTGGCTTGTGCAACTCGTTTCAATAATAAAAATACTTCTAATTAATTATGATTAGGAGTATTTTTAGTATAAAAAGGATAGGTGGAAATAATGAAATATGAATCACGCAAGCAAGAAAAAGATTTGTACTCGACTAAGAAAAAGCCAGTGTTGCTGACAGTTCCGAAACAACGGTTTATTTCTTTACCAGGTGTTGGAGATCCCAACAAAGATGGTTTCCAACAACGAATTCAAACTCTCTATCCGGTCGCTTACGGAATTAAAATGGCCTATAAGAAATTTGCAGTCAATAAAGATTTTGAGTTCGACGATTATGTAGTTTTTCCACTAGAAGGAGTTTGGTCGTTGACGAAAAAGGGTCAACAATTAGATTATTTAGACAAAGATGAATTTGCTTATGATGTCATGATTCGTGTGCCTGACTTTGTGCCTGATGAAATAATTAAATCAGCGATTGAGTCGGTAAGTGTAAAAAAGGATTTACCACTGTTGCCAAAATTGGAAATTAAAGAATATCCCCAAATGGAAGTCGGCCAAATTCTTCACGTTGGCAAGTACGATGATGAACCAGCTAGTTTTGAAAAATTGGACCAACTGGTCGAGGAAAGTGGTAAGAAACGTGCCTCCAAGGTTCATCGGGAAATTTATTTGTCAGACGCCCGCCGGGTTGCACCGGACAAGTTGAAGACGATTTTACGTTATAAAATTGAATAATCGATTATATGGGAGGGTAAGTTATGTTACTTGACCGAAAATACTTTCGACAAATTGTTTATATTTTATTTTATTTTGGATTAACGGTTTTAATGTATCAGATGATAAAAGCAGATGTGGTTTGGTATGGGGATGATACTTACTATCATTTCTTGAGAATAATCAATTTAAGTGATAATTTTCAAAATGGTTTTTTACGATCGAATGTAGCTTTAGATGGTTTTGGACGGATGGGATATGGGATTAATCTGTTTTATCCGTGGTTAACATTGTTACCATTTTATTTGATGAATTTATTGACGGGTGATTGGATAGCTGCCTATTACCTCGGATTAGCTTTTTACTTTTTTGTCTCATTTCTCATTGGACACTATTCGATGAAGAAATTTTCAGGCAATACTTTTGAAGCGGTCATTTTTGCTGTAGTGTATAACTTCAGTACTTACCGTTTGATTGAGTTTTTTTCTAGAGCAGCATTGGCGGAATTTCTAGCAACTGTTTTTTTGCCATTATGTTTTTTAGGATTTTATGAGCTGTTCTTCGGTAAAGGACGTAACTGGCAAGTTTTAGCCATCGGAATGTCATTAGTGGTCCTTTCACACGTTTTAACTACTCTGATGTGTTTAATAATGTTTGTTTTAATAGCCTTAATCTTTATTAAGCAAGTGAAGTTTAACAAATATCGGTTGCAAAACTTGTTTAAAGCAATTATTGCAACTGTTTTAATGACGGCAATTTTTAGTATTCCGTTTGTAATTGAAACGTTGTCACAAAAATATGGCATGCCCAGTCCACAAAAATTAATTGGAAAAGATTTTTTCGCCTTAGTACAGGCTAGTTTTTTTAATGAAAGTGGTCGTCAATTCGAAGGACATCTTTATAATGTGGGGACGGTTATTCTACTGGGCTTGATATTTGGTTTATTCTTCTGGAAAAAGCTGGAACGAAAATATCAGGCAATTTATTTAATGAGTATTTTAACCTTTGTGATGGCAACAAAAGTATTTCCGTGGACTATTTTTAACAAAACACCAATTCAGGTGATTCAATTTCCGTTCCGTTTCTTGATGTTTACGACATTATTTGGTTCCATAATTATTTCAGTTATTATTGGCCAAATTATTAAAACCGTTTCATTGAAAATTCCAATCACACTAATTTTTCTAGTGGCGATTATTGGTTTGTGGGGAATGTCGTTTAAATCAGCATTGGTGGATTCATATATTGCTGATGATAACTTGGTAATTAGTCAAAAGATGATCCAAGAAAAGAAAATCCCTGAAAATTATCTTGAACAATACGTTCCACGTAATGCACAAGACAAATTATCTACAATTGAAGGACACGTCTTGATGATCGATGGGAACAAATCACATCAAAAGCCGCAAAAAAATCAGCAAGAGAATGTTTTTATTTTGAAGGACGTTAAAAAGGATAATATTATTGATTTACCATACATCGCATATCGTTATACGCACGTATTAGTAAATGGACAGAGAGTGAATTTAATCAAAAGTAAGCGCGGGACGGTTCGCTTCCAAGTACCCCAAGATTATCATCGTTTAAAAATTGAAATCACCTATCTTTTTCCAATGAACCGGGTAATTATGATTATAAGTTTGGTGACATGGCTTTACGTGATAGCAACATTGATTTATGAAAAAACACAAAACGAGTTTGGGACATAACATTGCTCTAATGTTATACTCAAACTCGTTTTTTTATTATGAAATGTTCTATTTATTTGTTTTCAAATATGACCAATCATCAATTGGAGTACGATCGTCTTGGAGTTGTAAAGCATCGGTATTGTACAAGTTGGTCGTCGACTTATTGCCATTTCTTGAATAAATGCTGGTTGATTTGTCACCTAATTCATCGCGTGCTTTGACGAGTTGCTCAACTTGATTTTGATAATCATATTTCGATGGATCAACTGGTGTAAATCCAGCTGGGGTATAGAAACGTAATAAGTTTTTATTGTTGACATCATCAGAAATCTTCAATTTTTTGTTGACCTGCTTTTGCCACTTATCCACTTTCATTGCCAATTCCGGATTATCCCTTAGCGGAATCTCAGCACCAGTTTTATTCTCATAAACCTTTGCATCACCATTGTCATTTGGGTAAACGGTGTATTTCGGTGTAATGAAGCTCTTTTTTCTAAAAGCAACTACTTGATTGTGCTGTTTTGATAGCAAATCAGTTCCCAGTTGAACATATTGTTTGGTATTCACCCCCGCTAAATGGAGGATGGTTGGCAAGACATCGATCTCACCGCCATAGGTGTGTTTGATACCACCTTTTAGGCCATCCATATGAATCATGAAGGGAACTCTTTGGTACTGGGTTTCGTTGAATTGACTCCAATTGTCAGTATTTTGATTAAACAATCTCGAAGCAAGTTCTTTGTGTTGACTTTCACCGGCACTATTTTTATCTAAACCATAGTGATCACCATAAAGGACAATCATGCTATTAGTTGATAATCCAGTATCATCTAAGTATTTGAAAAACTCTTCGATTGATTTATCTAAATAATGAGCTGTTTTAAAGTAGTCATTTATTTCGTCATCATCTAAATCAGTAGATTGAAAATCACCGTTGTCATCGTCAGAAAATTGATAACGAACGTGATTAGTAACAGTTAAGAATTTAGTGTAGAACGGTTGTTGCATTTGCTCTAAATATTTAACACCTTCAGAGAAGAGAATCTTATCTTTAATACCATAACCGTTGAGTGAATTCGTTTCTGAATCGGCGGTGTCATAATAACTTTTATCAAAGAAATAATTGTAGCCCATATTTTTATACACAAGATTTCGACTCCAAAAACTACCTACATTACCGTGAAAAACAGCACTGGAGTAACCTTCTTTTTGCGCCAAAATTGCTGGTGCAGCTTGGAAAGTATTTTCAGTTCCTAGTTTGGTAAAGACTGAAGTTCCCGTAGGTAGTCCAAAAAGTCCTGTTTCTAGCATTGTTTCAGCATCACTAGTTCTGCCGGTTCCAACTTCGTTAAAGAAATTGTCGTAGGAAAGTGTATTTTTGTCGTTGTATAACTTGTTTAAAAATGGCGTTACTTCAACACCGTTGATCTTTAAACCAATCAAAAATTGTTCAAAACTTTCTAAGTGGATGATAATAATATTTTTGCCTTTAGCTTTGCCAAAATATTTCTTATTTGGTTCGGCATAGTTTTGCTTGGTATAATCCAAAATTTGGTCGATTTCTGATTCAGTTGCTTCAGAGCGAACTTGGTCATTTTTAACTGAGCGGATTGAATCATAGGGCAAAAAACTATTGATTCCTAAATATTTTACGATATAGGAATGGTCAAAAGTCCTGCCTAATAATTGAGGACGATTAGATTCTGAACCAGCTAAGTCAGCTGAAAAGAGCATAATTCCTAAACAAGATGTAGCTAATGCATTTAATTTTCTGAAAGGTCGGCGGTCAATTTTCACGAAGCGTGACGCAAATAAAATTATGATAAGCACAAAATCGATTAAATAAATTGCATCTCGAATTTGGACAACTCCCAAAGTTGTCGTTCCTAAACCTTTAGCAACTTTACTTGCACCAGTGATTGAATTGAAAGATAAAAAATCGGAGAAGGAGCGATAATAAAGGACATTTGCGTAAATAAAAATTGAATCAGCAACGTAAAGAATCCCCATCACGATATAAGAAATGAGTGGCTTGTTGAAATATAGAGCAATACTCATTAGAAAAACAATCGTCGCAAAGGGATTAACAATCAATAAAAAATGTTGTAATAAATTTTCAATACCTAATGAAAAATCTAAATAATAAGTAAGAACAGTTTTTAACCACAATAGTAGGATCAAAAAGGTCATGAATCCTAGACGTGTGTTTAATGTGGATTTAATTTTTTCCATGTTAGACCTCATAATAAAGTAATTCCATTAGTAATGATACTTTATCCAAGCCAATAAAAAAAGCCGAAGAATAATTCTCCGACTTTAGTCTATCTACTTGTTTCTTTGGTGCCTTGTTTCAAAATACTGGACCAACTATCAATATAAGTTCGGTCACCGTTGAATTCTGGGGCGTCAGTATTATATAAATTTGTAGTTGATTTATTGTTATTTTGTGAGTAAACACTTGTTGATTTCAAATTGAGAGCATCTCTTGTTTGAACTAGTCGCTCAATTTCATTTTGATAATCATAATCTTTAGGATTGACCGGTGTAAAGCCACTTGGCGTGTAAAATCTCAAGAGATTTTTATTGTTGATCGTATCAGATAATTTTAATTTGTCATTGACATACTTTTGCCATTTTTCGACTTTCTTCTTTAGAATTGGATCCTTATCCAAATCGACCAATTCGCCTGTCTTATTACGATATACTTGTGGATTGCCCTCATTGTCCTTGAGAACAGTATAGTGTGGGGTGACAAAATTCTTATTTCTAAAAATCACGATTGGATTGTGTTCTTTAGATAATAGATCAGTCCCCAGTTGAATGTATTGTTTCGTGTTGATTCCTGCCAAATGTAACAATGTAGGTAGGACATCAATTTCACCACCGTAAGTGTGATTGATGCCACCTTTAAGTCCTTTCATGTGAATCATAAAAGGAACCTTTTGCATTTGAGAATTATTGAAGTCATTCCAATCATCAGTATCGATGCCTAATAGGGGAGCCAAATCAGGATTTTGACTATTTGATAAGCCATAATGGTCACCATAAAGAACAATCATTGAATTGTCGTAAATGCCGCTGCTCTTGAGGTAGTCAAAGAATTCTTTTAAGGCGTTATCTAAGTAATGCGCTGTTTCAAAATAGCCGTTGACAGTACTGTTACTAGTATCTGGAGCTGTGAAGCCATCGTTATCTTCATCGGGTAATTGGAATGGGTAGTGATTAGTTACGGTGATGAATTTAGCATAAAACGGCTGTTGTAATTGCTCGAGATACTTAACACTTTCGGACAACATCAATTTATCCTTGATACCAAAACCTAAACTAGAATCATTAGACTTATTAAAATAACTGGCATCAAAGAAATAATCATAGCCCATATTTTTGTAAACGGAGTTACGATTCCAAAACGTTCCTGTATTTCCGTGGAAGACGGCACTTGTATAACCCTGTTTTTGTCCTAAAATAGCCGGGGCGGCTTGGAAAGTATTGTCACTGCCGAGTTTGGTGAACAAGGATCCTTCAGGTAAACCAAAGAGTCCAGTTTCCAACATGTTTTCTGCATCACTAGTTTTCCCCTGACCAACTTCATGATAAAAATTATCAAATGACATAGTATTTTTATCATTATAAAGACTATTTAAAAACGGTGTGACTTCCTGACCGTTGACTTTATCATTGATCAAGAATTGTTGAAAACTTTCCAAGTGAATGATGATGATATTTTTACCTTTGGCTTTGCCAAAATACTTCTTATTTGGTTTGGCATAATTTTTTTCAACTTCGGCTAAAACGTCATCCATATCTGTTCCGACAGCCTCAGAACGGACTTGGTTATTTTGAACAGTTTTAATTGAATCATAGGCTAAGAAAGTATTTAAACCTAAATATTTAACTATGTATGCACGGTCAAAAGTTCGACCTAGTAATTGTGGTCGGTTACTTTCAGCAATCGTCAAGTTAAATGAAAAAAGAAAAATTCCCAGCATCGTTGTCGCTACAGCTGTTAATTTCTTCATTGGACGTGGATCTATTTTGATGAAACGTGTCAGTAAAAGAATGGCGATGATAATAAAATCGATACCGTAAATAAAGTCATGTCCTTGAACCAAATTAGCAGCACTACCACCAAGGCCCTTAGAGACTTTTGAAGCTCCAGCAATCGTGTTGAAAGACAGAAAATCACTGAATTCACGATAATAAAGAACGTTACCGTAGAGCAGGGCCGATTCAAGAACATATATAACGCCCATAACGATATATGAAATTCGAGCTCGATTGACATATAACGCTATACTCAATAAAATAATTGCCGTGGCGATAGGATTGATGATCAAAATTGAATGTTGTAACGGATCTGTAACGCCTAGAGAAAAGTCGACATAGTAAGCTATAATAGTTTTGAGCCATAGAGTAACAACGAGAAGTGTTAAGAAACCAAGTCGCTTACTCAAAAAGTTTTTTAATTTGTTCATTGAAAATTCCTTATTGTAAAAATTCTTTAATAAATATATCTTAAAGTACTAAATAAATTACTTAATTGTTAGTATAATACGTAATAGGTAAAAAGTGGGAAAGAATGAGTAAAATGATATTTTTAGGACCTTTGTATGCTTATATATATAAAACATATGCAACTAGGATAAATCATTTTCCATTGATAAGGCTTTCTTTTTATGCTGTGGATAAAGCAATATTGTATACCTTATTTTTCATAATTTTAAGGTATTTGTGGATAAAGTTTAAGAAGAAGAAAACTAGTTTTCACTATGAATTTTGGCTAGTTGTTTTTGTCTTTTATGTGCTCCTACTTTTTGCTTTAACAGTTTTTCGGGATGGCTATTTTCTATGGCAATTCAAATTTTACTGGCATCGTCCATTGTCGGAGATCAATTTAAAACCTTTCATTGAAACGATGAAATTGGTCAACGGCCAGTCTTTAGTAGACTTTTTTTACAATTTGTATGGTAATATTATGTGGTTCGTACCAATGGGATTTTTCATACCGGCATTAAAAAAGAAGCCTGTAGGATTTTTCCAAATGATCATATTAGGAGCTTTGATCTCTATATCTATTGAAACGCTTCAGTTTGTGTTAAATACTGGCGTTACTGATATAGATGATGTTATCTTTAATACGATTGGTGCAGCACTAGGATATTTATTATATTTTGTTGGAAAATGGATAAAAAAGCTAATAAAAATTTGATATTTTCTTCAAAAATGATTAATCTAGTTTTGATGATATATGTGGAGGAGAGTAAAAAATGACACAAATCAAATTTGATGATTCGAAATTAAACAAGTTCATTCATGAAAATGAACTTGGCGAGATGCAAGCACTTGTAACTGCTGCTGACGACGAACTACGTAAGGGTACTGGTGCCGGTGCCGACTTCCGTGGTTTTATCGATTTGCCTGTTGATTACGACAAGGATGAATTCGCTCGCATTAAGAAAGCTGCTAAAAAGATTCAATCAGACTCAGAAGTCTTCGTTGGAATCGGTATTGGTGGTTCATATTTAGGTGCTCGTGCCGCTATTGATTTTCTAAGTTCATCATTCTACAACGTTCACAATGAAAAAGATGTTCCAGAAGTTTACTTCTGTGGTAACTCAATTTCACCAAATTACTTGGCAGATTTGCTTGAAGTAATCGGTGACCGTGACTTCAGTATCAACGTTATTTCAAAATCTGGTACAACAACAGAACCTTCAATTGCTTTCAGAATTTTGAAAGCTAAGTTGATTGAAAAGTATGGTGCTGAAGGTGCTAAAGGCCGTATCTATGCTACAACAGATCGTGCAAAGGGTGCTTTGAAGACAGAATCAGATGCTGAAGGTTACGAAGAATTCGTTGTTCCTGATGATATCGGTGGTCGTTTCTCAGTTCTTACAGCTGTTGGTCTATTGCCAATCGCCGTTGCTGGTATCGACATTGACAAGTTGATGGAAGGTGCTGCACAATCACGCAGTGACTACTCATCAGCCGATCTTACAAAGAATGATGCTTACAAGTATGCTGCTCTAAGAAATATCTTGTATCGTAAGGGTTACACAACAGAATTGCTAGAAAACTATGAACCAAACGTTCAATACTTTGGTGAATGGTGGAAGCAATTGATGGGTGAATCTGAAGGTAAAGATCAAAAGGGTATCTACCCATCATCAGCTAACTTCTCAACTGATTTGCACTCATTAGGTCAATATATCCAAGAAGGTCGTCGTAACTTGATGGAAACTGTTGTTTTGATTGACCAACCAAGACATGATGTTACAATTCCAGCTGAAAAAGATAACCTTGACGGTTTGAAGTACTTGGAAAACAAGTCAATGGATTACGTTAACAAGAAGGCTTACGAAGGTGTTGTTCTAGCACATACTGACGGTGGCGTTCCTGTTATGACAGTTCATATCGAAAAACAAGATGCTTATAACCTAGGTTACTTGATGTACTTCTTCGAAATTGCTGTTGGTATTTCAGGTTACTTGAATGGTATCAACCCATTCAACCAACCAGGTGTTGAAGCATACAAGAATAACATGTTTGCTCTACTTGGTCGTCCTGGCTATGAAGAACTTGGCAAAGAATTGAACAAGAGACTATAATTTTAAAATTAATTGATAATTAAAAGAAGATAGTAATTCCAAATTTGGAATTACTATCTTTTTTTGTTAAAAATGAAGTTGTGGCAACAACGTTCTTACTAAGTGAATTAGATTTTGAATTTCCTTGGAATTAGGGATTTTTGCGTTGATCAAATAATATTTGATTGAATAATCTTTTGAAAGCTGTTGAAAGGGAACAATTGTGTCTTCAATAGATTTTTTACAAATAATTGATTGACCAATTCCTAAAGTAACAAGACGACTGATTAAATTTGTATCATTAACTTTTAATATTTGTTTTGGTTTAATTTTATTTTCTGAAAAATATTTTTCGGTATACTCTCGTTGAATGGAACCAGACTTTCCTAAAATCCAGATGGGATTGTTTTGATTTCCAGCCTGAACCAAGGCATCATTTGCAAAAGGTAATTGTTCGACATTACTAGATACAAAGGGTCTTTCAACAAGTCCAAAATCTAATTCATGTTTAGAAATAGAGTCGAGGATTTGCTCAGAATCCAATACAACAACTTCAAAATCAAAGAATGTATTTTTCTTTTCTAAACTATTGATCAATTGTGGAATGGTATAAATTGCGTTCATCGGTGAAGCACCAATCGAGCATTTAATGTGATTATTAGAATTTTTTCTGACTAAGTGATTTACTGAAGATTCCCATCCATTCATTAAAAGTTGAGAATCACGGTAAAATCTGTTGGCATTTTCCGTTGGTATTAATCCTTTATTGCCATTGCGCTTGAAAAATATTACTCCTAATTCTTTCTCTAATCGTTTAATTTGAATAGATACAGTCGGTTGGGTTACATATAGTTCCTCGGCAGCACGCGTAATACTTCTCGTTTCATATACTTTTTGAAATGCTCTTATATCCCTAAACATCAAGCTTTCTCCTTATTATTAATAATATTTATGAACCGATTTATAAATATCATGGAGCTAATAGATTGTGAAAAAATTACATTAGTAGATTGTTGCTATTACTATGAGTAAAATCAAAAATGTTTTTATAATAACACAACTAAATTAAAAAATTCACAAGAAAAAACAAGCCTATTTCTTCCTGCTACAGTAACCTATAAATATAATCTATGCTACATTGATGGTACAAAAACAGATAGGGGGCTAGCAATAATGGAAAATTTAGATCGAAGTATTGAACCACTCAGTCCTATTAGAAGTTGGGATAGACTGGTTGGATTTATTTTATTTTTTATCTTAGTTATCGGTGCACCTTTTGTTTTACCTTCAAATATGCATTATCTAAGGTTATTAATGGGGCTTGCACTTGGTTATATTTTATCTAGATCTTATACGGGATTTGCCGGAAGTGTCAATCGTGCATATAATACGGGTCCGACAAAATTAATGAGAACTATGATGTTCATGTTTTTGATTACCGCAATTGCTAATGTGACATTTTTGATGTTTGCTAAAGATTTAACGGTTTATTCACTATCAATTAACCCAATTAATATAGGTTTGATCTTGGGTGGATTGCTTTTTGGTTTTGGCATGGCCTTTTCTTCATGTTGTGCTACTGGTGTTATGACCGATTTGGCAACTGATTTACCAAGAGCTGGAGTAACATTGGTTTTCTTCTGTTTTGGTGTCTTTATCGGTTTTCCTCTTCAAGCTACACAATCATGGATCAAAAGTTCAATGTTTACGTCACAGACAGGTACTAAATTTGCCCAAGGCGTTTATATGCCAGACTTATTTAAATGGGACGGTTTAGATGGTTATCTCGGATCAATCGTTTTAACAACTATTTTAGTTAGTGTTGTAATTTATTTTTCATACCGTTACGAAAAGAAACGTCGCCAAAAATCAACATACGTGGGTGTTCCTTCAGAGCGTGTACAAGATAATCCTAAAGAGGAAGATATTGCTAATTTTACAATGAATAGTGAATCAACTTATAACGTATTGTTTAGAAAACCTTGGACATTAAAGCAAGGCGCAGTTGGTATGGCAATTATCTTTGTTTTGATGATGGGATTAACTAAATCTGGTTGGGGTGCATCTACACCTTATGGTTTCTGGTTCGGGAAAGTGCTTAATACTTTTGGAGTCTCAGCTACATCATTAGCTAATTTTACTCATCAGCCAGCTGAAGTATTTTCAGGACCATTGTTGGCTAATGGAGTCACTGTTCAAGACTTTGGTATTTTCTTAGGAGCTATTATTTTCATTTTTACAGCAGGTTTGTTTAAAGAAACAATGCATTCAGTTTCTACTTTAAATATGAAGAGTGCGTCATTATTTGCTTTAGGTGGTTTCACGATGGGATTTGGTACAAGATTATCAAATGGTTGTAACGTTGGTGCACTTTACACACCAATCGCACAATTCTCAGTTTCAGGTTGGATTTTCTTGGTTGCTTTAGTCCTAGGAGGAATCATTGGAAATAAATTATCAAAAACTTTAAATGCAAATTAGGGGGAATTTAAAATGGATAAGAAAAAAATTGTTGTTGTAGGTGGAGTTGCCGGAGGAGCATCAGCTGCCGCCAGAGCTCGTAGATTGGATGAATTTGCAGATATCACTATGTTTGAAAAGGGACCTAATGTTTCATTTTCAAATTGTTCATTGCCATATCATCTGAGTGGGATAATTCCTAACGCCGACGATATTGTTTTGATGACACCGGATCAATTTAAACATCAATACAACATTGATGCTCAAGTCAATTCTGAAGTAATCAATGTTGATACTGATAAGAAAGTGGTTGATGTTAAGGATACTAATTCTGGCGATGTTAAAGAAGTTGAATATGATGAACTAATTCTTTCCCCAGGTGCAGATCCAATCATGCCAAAGAGTATTGAAGGAATTGAGCGTGGTAACGTCTTTTCGGTCAGAAACGTGGTCGATATTAAACGTATTCAAGGATATATTGATGATAATAACGTTACCGATATTGCAGTTATTGGTGGTGGTTTTATTGGACTTGAAGTTTGTGAAAACTTGGCTTCTGCTGGTAAAAAGGTTTCTTTAGTTGAAGCAGCAGATCATGTTCTAGCAACTGTTGATGAAGATTTTGCCCAAATTGTTCATAAGGAACTTTATGACCACGGGGTGAATGTGATTTTAGGTGACGGCTTAGCAGAAATCACGGATGATAGTATTAAATTAGGTTCCGGTAAAGAAGTTAAAGTTCAAATGGTTATTGTTGCTATCGGTGTTAAACCTTCAACTCAATTGGCTGAAAAAATTGGCTGTAAGATTGGTCTAACAGGTGGAATCCAAGTTGACCACCACTATGAAACAAGTATTCCTGATGTTTATGCTGTGGGGGATGCAATTGAAGTAAGTAATATGTTGACTCGCAAGAAAACTAGATTAGCTTTAGCCTTCCCAGCGCAAATGCAAGCTCGTGATGCGATTGATCATATGTATGGTAGAACGACTAAGAATCCTGGTGTTATTGGCTCACAAGCAATTCATATTTTTGATTTGAACATTGCTTCAACAGGTTTAACTGAGAAAGAATGTGTTAAAAACGGAATCGATTATCGTATAGCAACAGTTATTCCTAAGAGCAGAGTTGGCTTGATGCCAAATGCTACACCATTACATGTTAAATTGATTTTTGGTTATCCAAATGGAGAACTTTTGGGGGGACAAGCTTTAGGTAAGTCTGATGTCGACAAACAAATGGATATTGTTGCAACAATGATTTCAATGCATGGAAATATTTCTGATTTGACTCACTTGGAACTTTGCTACTCACCTTGGTTCAGTACAGCCAAGAATGCCGTTAACATGGCAAGTCTTGTAGCGGAAAACATTTTAAACGATGAATACAAAGAAGTTCAAGCTCGTGATGTTCGACAATTAGTTGAAAATGGTGCTTTCATTGTTGATGCTCGTGAACCACAAGAGTATGAAGAAAGCCATATTAATGGTGCAATTAATATTCCATTGAGCCAATTTAGAGATCGTTTGGATGAAATTCCAACTGATAGGCCAGTTTATGTTCACTGTTTGTCAGGCCAACGTAGTTACAATATGGTACGTGCTTTAAACAATCGAGGTTTCAGCAATGTGTATAATATTGCTGGTTCATACTTAGAAATTTGTGAATATGAATATTTTAAGGATCAAACAACTGATCGTAAGCCAATTGTTAATGGCTATAGGTTCGATTTATTGTAAAAAATAGGAGTTGTGGAAATGAAGAAAAGGTCACTAACTATTTCTGTTTGGACTTTCATATTAATTATCTGGTTTGTAGTGACTAATGCAGGATGGGTATCCCCCATCCTATTTCCATCCCCACAGGAAGTTTTTAAAACGTTCGTCGGAATAATTAGCCATGGTTATAATAATATTCCGTTTTGGGAACACTTAGGAATCACCTTGTTTAGATTGTTTTCAGCGATAATCTTGGCAATTGTTACGGCCGTACCTTTAGGATTGCTATCTGGGATGTCAGAAACCTTCAATGCAATTGTTGATTCATTGATCCAGTTTTATCGTCCAATTCCACCGCTGGCATATTACACAATTTTAATTTTGTGGCTAGGGATCGGTGAAACTTCCAAAATTGTGTTACTTTATTTAGCTGCTTTTGCGCCAATTTATTTAGCTTGCGTGGAGGGGGTTAAACACCTTAATAGCGATTATATTTTAAGTGCGAAATCTTTAGGAGCCAACAAGTGGTCGGTTTTCAAATGGGTCATTTTTCCTGGAGCGTTGCCAGATATATTTACCGGGATCAGGACCGCAATGGGAGTTTCTTTTTCAACTTTAGTAGCCGCTGAAATGGTAGCCTCAACTTCTGGAATCGGTTGGATGGTCATTGATGCTTCAAAATATCTGAAGAGTAGTGTGATGTTTTTAGGGATTTTCATTTTAGGTGGCTTAGGATTATTATTAGATTTTATTTTGCAAAAAATTGAACAAAAGTGGATTTTTTGGAAAGGTAAGAGCTGATGAAAAAAAGCCGATTGCTGATATTAATTTTGTCGCTGTTTTTATTTTTGACCGCTTGCAGTAGTGGCAAAAATAGTGACGATGAAATAAAAATAGGCATTCTAAATACACCCAATGATGTTGCTGTAGCCAGAAATTTAAATTACTTTCAAAAAGAATTTCCTAATCAAAAATTGAAGTTCATCACCTTTGATTCCGGAGTTGATGCCAATAAAGCCTTGATGTCAGGCGGAGTTGATTTCGCAACGATGGGGGACACTAATGGTATTGTGGCCTTAACTGCTGAAATTCCCGTGAGACTACTTTGGATCAATGAAATTTGTGGAAGCAATGAACAATTAATAGTTAAAAAGAAATCACACATCGAGTCTGTTCAAGATTTGAAAGGTAAGAAAATAGCAACACCATTTGCATCTACATCACACTACAGCTTGATGATTGCTCTAAAAAAATATCACTTAGAAAATAAAGTGACAATTTTAGATATGGATACACAAAATATAGTGGCCGCTTGGAAAAGAGGCAATATTGATGCAGCTTACACTTGGCAGCCAACCTTGACCCAATTACAAAGCGATGGAAAAACTCTGTTAGACAGTTCAGATTTGGCTAATTGGGGCTATTCCACGGGGAATGTTACCTTGGTTAGGGAACAGTTCTTAGAAAATCGTCCCAATGATGTTAAAAAATTCGTTAAAGTACTATCCAAGGCTCATGATTTAAGAAAATCTAATTATCAATTGGCGGTTAAAGCTGCTGCAAAACAAACCGGTATCAGCAAGAGTGATGCGGATAAGCAAATGGAAGGTACAGACTGGATTTCGATAGACCAAGAGTATTCAACTGATTATTTAGGTGATAAAGATTCGGTTGGACAATTCGTCAAGGAAATGCAGACGGCGGGGGAGTTCATGTATGGTCAGCAAACTATTAGTTATCCGCCAAAACTTGCAGAATTCAATAAATTTACTTATAGATTTGGTGGTGAAAAATTTTGGAAACGTTGATTAAAGCTAATAAACTCTCGATTAAATATCCCAATACGACGGAGAATGTGATTGATAAGACTGATTTTGAAATCCGAGATAATGAAATTTTTGTCTTGGTTGGTCCATCGGGTTGTGGAAAAAGTACGATTTTGCAAGCAGTGGCCGGTTTTATACCAGCTGATGGGCAATTATTGATGAGTGGGCAGAAAATCACTGAGCCTGATTGGAATCGAGGGGTCGTTTTTCAAAATTCTTCACTGTATCCTTGGTTTACAGTTGAAAAAAATATTGGTTTTGGTTTAAAGGCTCGTGGTTTTTCTCCAGAAAAAATTCAGCAACGGGTCGATTATTTGTTAGACATTATCGGATTAAGTGAACAGAGAAAATCGAAAACCTTTGAGTTATCTGGGGGGATGAAGCAAAGAGTCACAATTGCTAGAGTTTTAGCAAACAAATCGGAACTTCTCTTGATGGATGAACCATTTGGAGCTTTGGATGCATTTACAAGATTTAGAATGCAACAATTGATTTTGGATATTTGGCAAAAAGAGAAAACTAGTATTTTTATGATCACTCACGATTTGAATGAAGCAATTCGTTGTGGTAGTAGAATTGCGGTTATGAATAATCATGATAAAAAAATTATCCAAACTTTTTCCAACCAATTTCAAGGTATTGACGTTGAAAATATTGATGATTTTGATACAGAAAAGAAAATTGATAAATTCCGGAGTCAAATACTGAATTTGATTAATAGTTAGGTCAGAACATAAACAGGCCGTAGTAATCTTTTTGTGATTACTGCGGCCTGTTTATCTATCTAACTTTGATCTATAACTTATGTGGAGTTCGATTGAGGAAATGTTTAGCACCGTCAATCACGTGGAAATAAGTTGCCAACTTGAACATATCAGTATTAATACTCTTCAAGAATGGCCACTCTCGCAAGGATCCTCGGATAACGGAATTATTTTGTTCAATGAATTCCTGGCTGACTTTTTGTGGTTGATCTTTAAAACCACCGGATTGATATAAGTAATTGGCGAAGTCGTAGAAAGTTTTAGCGGTGAGTGGATCATTAATGTTTTCACGCAACAATTTTGTGCGTAATCTAATGAATCCCAAACTGTTACGCACGACTTGACTACTACTATTTGAACTGGATAGGTAAGCAAATAGCTGCTCAAAAAAGGTCTGATAGGCATGAATTTCCTGACTATTCAAATATGCCCGAGGATGATTTTTGAGTGGGTATTTCCAATTGCTTAAATTGTATTCCCATTTTTGACCGATCCAAATTGTAAAAGGCAATTCATAAAAGACTTGGGTCATATCCTGTTCAAAACTTTCATTGATTATTTCAGAATAATCATGTGGCAAGAGATGATTAATTTGATTTCTCAGTTCAGGAGTTAAAGTTTTGACATCATTTTTATCATCCGTCAATGTGAAGAGTTTTTTCCAAACATTATCGCTGAACAAGGTGGGTTTAACTTGTTGAACCAGTTTTAGATTCAATGGAGCGGAATTCAAAGTGTAGCCGGCATCGAAATAATCATCCATTAATTGTAATGTCTGCACGAAATGACCACCTAACGAGTGACCGATTCCATATACTAAAGAGTCAGAAGCAATTTTTGTTTCAATGAAACGCATAAAGTCTTGGGCGACATAAAGTTGTTCAAGACTTTTGTCGTTTCCGATTAAAATAGCGTTGACGTTATAATCCCAATCTTTATAAGTTTCAAGGATAGCTTTTTCAAAACGCTTACTTCGAGAAGTTTCAGTATAATCAACATTGATCTCAGTGCCCTTAAATGTCACGTAGCACTCTTTTACATTGTCTATCGATATTTCATAAGCAATGCCTGAGAAACCGCATTCAGCTGCTTCAGGAAAGATATCACGGGCATCGAATGACCTGATATAGTCGGGCATTCGATGAATATGATTATAAATTAAAAAACGTAGATAGTTTTCAGGCTTAAATTCCTGATACAAGTAACGATCGTAATCAAATTGGAGCAGTTTTGTCCGAAAATCATTATCTTGGAGCAGTTCTCCGGCTTGGTAAGGTTCTTTTCGTAGGTCCAATGGCAAGATATGATGGATCAGTAAGATTACGTATATTTGGTTCAAGTAACCATGACACAGACCTAAATTTTCATCTTCAATTTTCTCAATCAGTTGCTTCAGTTTATTGATTTTTCGATTTCTTGAAGGGCGAGCCAAGTGCTGCTTGGTGTGATTCTGATCAATATTCTTCAGTTTTAAAGCTTTATCAATCATTTGGGGATGAATAGTTTTGTCAAATTCAAACTCGGGAACGCGTAAATCAATTACTTGATTCAATAATAAATTGGTTAAGCGTGTCTTTTCTTTGTTTAAATATGAATAGCTGAAATTGAGTCGCTTATTCTTTGGAAGTAATTTCTTACTATCTTCTTTGTTAAATGTTAATGGTAAATTGGTATGGGCGCGAAAATTCAGTAAATCAAGTTGATCGTAAACTTGGTTTAAACGGTTTAGGGTGCTCAAAAGTTTCATAAAATCACCTCATTGTATTTTCATTTTAACAAATTGTTGATATATAAGAAATTAGAAACCGTTTTTATTTCACAATTGTGATACTTCACATTTGTGTTATGTCACAGATGTGCTATAATATAGTTGTGGAGGTAAGAGATATGCAAATAGATATCAAATCATACTTGGAAGACAATCATTTAACGATTTATGTAATTTCGAAGAAAAGCGGGTATGGTTACACGACTCTGCATAAATCTTTTAATAAGAAACAATCCTCCGCCACATCACTTAATTTGCGCGATATAGAAGCAATTGCCAAAGCGCAGGATACTGAAATGTGGAAAGTTCTGCGTGAATTGGAGTTGCATTATCTAAAATGAGGAGGGCTTTATATGGCAAGATCATTTTGGGACAACGATCCATTTAACGATAATATGGACGACATTTTCAGAAGTTTAATGAATCAACAAAGTGGCAATTCACGAGCTAAGTATTATGTGAATGGTCACGAGTTGACTCCAGAAGAATTAGCAAAATATCAAGAGGCAAGAACAATAGGACAAAATATTCCAATTACAGAAAATACTAAAAGTAAAAAGGGTACTATTTTAGAAAAACTCGGTCGTAACTTGACTAAAGAAGCTCAAGACAACTTACTTGATCCGGTTATTGGTCGTGATAAAGAGATTCAAGAAACAGCAGAAGTTTTAAGCAGAAGAACGAAGAACAATCCAATTCTAGTAGGTGACGCTGGTGTTGGTAAGACTGCGGTAGTTGAAGGTTTAGCTCAAGCAATTGTTAAAGGTGACGTACCTGAAGCTATCAAGGACAAACAAATTATTTCTATCGATCTTTCTTCACTTGAAGCTGGTACACAATATCGTGGTTCATTTGAAGAAAATATTCAAAACTTGTTGAAAGAAGTTAAAAAAGCTGGCAACGTGATCCTATTCTTTGATGAAATTCATCAAATCATTGGTGCAGGATCATCTGGTTCAGATTCCGGTAGTAAAGGGTTAGCCGATATTATCAAGCCAGCTTTGAGTCGTGGTGAAATTTCAATCATTGGTGCAACGACTCAAGATGAGTATCGTAATACGATTATGAAAGATGCCGCTTTAGCTAGAAGATTCAACGATGTAACTATTAACGAACCAAGTAAAGAAGCAACTTTGGCAATCTTGAAGGGTTTGCGTAAGGCTTACGAAAATCATCATCATGTCAAGTTACCAGATGATGTTTTAAAAGCTGCAGTGGATTATTCAGTTCAATATATTCCACAAAGATCATTACCAGACAAAGCAATTGACTTGATCGATATGACGGCTGCTCACTTGGCCGCAAAGAATCCGGTAACTGACAAGGTCAGTCTAGAAAAGGACTTGAAGCAATCTGAAAAAGATAAGGAAGTTGCCGCTCAAAAAGAAGATTACGAAAAAGCTGCAAAACTTAAGAAACATATCGAGGAAGTTCAAACAAAACTCAACAATGGGGATGAAAATCCTGATGAACCAGTTGCTAAAATCAATGATATTGCTCAATCCGTTCAAAGATTGACTGGTGTACCAGTTTCACAAATGGGTGCCAGTGATATTGAACGTCTCAAGACAATGGGTCAGAGATTAAAGAGTAAGGTTATTGGTCAAGATGAAGCCGTCGATATGGTTGTACGTGCCATTCGTCGTAATCGGGCTGGTTTTGATGATGGCAATCGTCCAATTGGTAGTTTCTTATTCGTCGGACCAACTGGTGTTGGTAAAACAGAATTAGTTAAACAATTAGCTAAGGATATGTTCGGTAGAAAAGACGCTATAGTACGTTTAGATATGAGTGAATATTCTGATTTGACAGCCGTATCTAAACTGATTGGTACTTCAGCAGGATATGTTGGTTACGAAGATAATGGAAACACTTTGACAGAAAAGGTTCGTCGTAATCCATATTCCATCGTTTTATTAGATGAAATTGAAAAGGCAAATCCGCAAGTTTTAACTTTGCTTTTGCAAGTAATGGATGATGGACGTTTGACGGATGGCCAAGGTAACGTGGTCGACTTCAAGAACACAATTATCATTGCCACATCAAATGCTGGTTTTGGTAACAAAGCTACTGAAGATGAAAAATTGATGGATAAATTAGCACCATACTTCAAACCTGAATTTCTCAATCGGTTCAATGGTATCGTTGAATTCACCCATCTATCAAAAGATGATTTAAATCAAATCGTCAACTTAATGTTAAATGACGTCAACACTAACTTAGCTAAGAAGCAAATTACTTTGAAAGTAACTCCTGAAGCTAAGGAATGGTTGATCGATGAAGGATACGATGAAGCTATGGGCGCAAGACCATTACGTCGAGTTATCGAACAACAAATTAGAGATAAAGTTGCGGAATTTTATCTCGATCACTTGGATGTTAAGAATTTACAAGCTGATTTGGTGGATGGAACGATTAAAATTTCTGAAGCCAAATAATAGAAATGACCGTTACAAAATTTGTAACGGTCATTTTTTTTGGTTTTAATTAAATCGGCAATCCATAACAAAAGCGCGACCGTATTCAGCGGGGGTAACTTCTAAGAAATGCAACGATTTATAGAAGTTTAACGTCTTTTCCTCAGGATCAGTAATTAATACGGTTTGTCCAATATTTTGGTAGCTCTTTAAAAATCTATTAACTAAGTTAGTACCGATTTTTTGTCCCTGATAAGCTGGATCAACTAAAATATCTTGGATATAAAGGATAGTTTGATTATCAGTAATTCCGCGACATAGACCAATTAGATTTTTTCCATTGATTGCCCAGAGTACAACAGAATTATCAAGAGCTTCAATTGTTGATTGAGGCTGTTGTGTGTATAGGCGAGCCAACCAACACTTTGGTATAGGTTTAATATTTGCTTAGAATCAATAAAATTTGGCTTTTTGAATGTGTAATCTATCATTATAATTCGTCCTTTTATTTAAAATTTGGGATGATAGATTAATTACGACGTTTTGTCACTTCAGTCATCTTCTTTCAGTTAGTGTAAATTCAGTTTGTGAAATCTTGCAAATAGTTAGTGTATTTTTGAGAAACTACGATTAAATGGTGTTTATTGTTTTTTAGATTTTTCTGTTTGTAAAAAGGTAAGAGGAGTCCTAGCAAACATAGCAGGATAATTAGAAAACTTAATAGCGGTTTGATCATCAGTGAAAGTGAGATTGCAATGATGAATTGACAAACTGTTTATAGCAATTGATACTTCCCTGTTGAAAAAGTGGAATAACAAATGGTTTCACCTCTTTCAAATTATAAACATTTTAATTTGATTAAATATTTAATAATTGTTTTTAAAAGCGAACTTGTTTATTATTTAGAATTTATTTTATATTTACTGTAGTAACTGTAAATGAATTTTTTCTGCTCAAAAATCAGTTGAATTAAAAATAGATAAGTGATGATTAAGCTTAGATTGGCGAGTGTTTGAAAATAATAACTATCACTAATAATAAGATTAGGGTCTTTAATTAATTTTAAAATTAATTTGAAATCGAAGAAAATAGCTATCACGCAAAATAAATTGGTTAATGGCATGAAACTTGGTCCGAATAATTGATTGATTTTATTTTCCAAATCAAAGTGTAAATCGCAAAGATCAGTCATATTTTTAAATTTAAGCTTTTTGGAATCTTCGCCAAATAAAAATGAGAATTTAGTATTTTGATTACGTATTGATAAGTAGATTTGAAATAAGAAGATTAGAATTAGTAAAAGGCTAGTTGCAATGAATAGCAATTTAATTGTTGTCGGCATAATTGTCTCCAATGATCTTTTTTTTTATTATGCACAAAGGGGTCATTAAGTGAAACCGGTTTTTACGAAAGAACGTTCCCAAAGATATTTAATTTTTAAATAGAAAATTTCTAAAGTTCGTTTAATTGCTATTGAAATATTTTTTTATGTAAATAATGTTCGTGTGAGTCTGTTTTTTAGAAAAATGGGTGATAATTCAGATAAAATGGGTCAATTTTACTTAATTCTACTATTTAATAAAAATATTTATGTACATATACGAACTATTTTGAAGAATTTTATATAAATGTTTCTATTTCTCTTGAAAAATGTTCCATCTTTTGCAATACTAGATGAGTTCCAAAGAGATTATTTGGTAAGGGGCGTTTATATTGGATTCATTAAATAATCGAGGAAATTTGAGCTTTTTAGAGCGCTTGTTTCATCTCGAAGAAGCACAAACGAATGTTAAACGAGAATTATTAGCTGGTTTAACGACTTTCGTTTCGATGGCTTATATTTTATTCGTCAATCCCCAGGTTTTGGGAGACTCGGGGATGGACAAAGGAGCTTTATTTTCAGCTACAGCATTGACCGCGGTAGTTGGTTCAGTTTTGATGGGAATCTTGGCCAACTATCCGATTGCGATTGCGCCAGGATTAGGTGACAATGCTTTCTTCAGTTATTCAGTTGTTATTGCAATGGGTATTCCATGGCAAACAGCTATGGCCGGAGTATTTATGGCCAGTTTGATTTTCTTAGTTGTTTCATTACTTAAACTCAGAGAAATTGTTATTAATGCAATTCCAAAAGACTTGAAATTAGCAGTAGCATCAGGATTGGGAATCTTCATTGCTTTTGTTGGTTTACAAGGTGGGGGCTTGATTACTTCAAGCAAATCATCACTCGTTGCGATTGGTTCATTTACTAATCCAACAACACTTTTGACGATTGCTGGATTGTTAGTTACAGCAATTTTAATGGCACGTAAAATTCCTGGTGCAATTTTCATCGGGATGGTTTTCACCACAGTTGCCGGTTTAGTAACTAAGTTGATTCCAATGCCAGCTCATATTGTTTCAGCGATTCCAAGTTTGAAACCAACTTTTGGTGTTGGGGTTGCGCATTTGGGAGACATCAAGCAACCACAACTTTGGGCGGTCGTAATTATTTTCTTATTAGTTGCTTTCTTTGATACTGCTGGTACATTGATCGGTTTAGCCGAACAAGTTGATGTGATGCAAGATGAGAACGGTAAGATGCCACGTATTGGTCACGCTTTGATGGCTGACTCAATTTCGATGGTTAGTGGGGCTGTGTTTGGAACGACTCCTCCTACTGCTTATGTTGAGTCATCAGCCGGTATTGCTGTGGGTGGTAGAACTGGTTTAACATCCGTGACAGTTGGCGTTTTATTTGCTCTATCAATGTTTTTCTCACCATTGTTAACTGTCGTTACAGGAAATGTAACGGCTCCTGTACTAATCATCGTTGGTACACTAATGGCTCAATCGATGCGGGGAATTCAATGGGATAGGTTTGAAATTGCGCTACCAGCATTCTTGACTATCGTTGGTATGCCACTAACTTATAATATTTCCTACGGTATCGCTTTTGGATTCTTAGTTTATCCAATTACAATGCTTGCCGCTGGAAAGAGAAAAGAGATCAATCCAATCATGTACGGATTGTTCGTCGTCTTTGTTATTCTGCTATATATTATCAATATTTTGCCAAAAGCTAGTTTGGCATAAAAAAATCCAAGCATCTGTTTTCGCAGATGCTTGGATTTTTTTATTTAAATAATGAAATTGCAAAGCTTGGTTCGTAAACGGCAGAATTGGCAAGTTCTTCTTGAATAAAACTATCCTTTGAAAGTGAACCGCCTAATGGAATCCATTCATTGTTGGAAACTTGTGCAAAATAATAGCCTGCGCTGTTTTCAACCGAGCTTGAAATTTTCCACGATGTTCCTGCTGTTAGTGACCTTGTCATAGAATTAGTAGCAGTGTTATACAATTGCGTGTTTTGAGACAGGGTAATAGTTGGATTCCCTTTAGCAAAAATAGAGGTATTTTTATCCTCGGTTGCTAGAATCCACTCGTCTGTTGCTACTTGATAAAATTCATGTCCGTTAATGTTCTTGACTTGGGAAACTTTCCAAGCAGATTCAGCGGGCAAAGTACTACCGGTATTGACTCCTTGACTGTTGTAAATTGCTGAATTAGTCCTTAGAGTGATAGTTTTTAGAACAGTTGTTGGAGTAGTTGTGGTTGTTGCAGAACCATCAATGACAAAGTCTAATCCTTTGACCCATTCGTTAGTAGCGACACGGTAATAAGGGTAGGAGTTAATGATCTTTGTTTGATCGACATGCCAGGATGATCCAGCTGGTAAGGTAATTCCTAAGCTGACCCCATTTGCGTTAACGACGGATGCAGCGGTGTTGCCGACGGTTTTTGTTTCATTGACGTTTGAGATTTCAGAATCGACTGGATTAAGCAGTTTACCATTTTGTGTGATATCCATAGCGGTCGCGTTGATGTATTCGTTTGTTGCAACTTGATAATATGGATTGCCATTGATTAAGATTCTTTGACCTAATTTCCAGGAAGTGTAGTTACCAAAGACTGCATTGGTAAGCAGATTTCCTTTGGCATCGACGGCTACAGTACCACCGTGTCTGATTGTTCCAATCAGTTGTGAAGTTTGAGTGGTAGGTTGGCCACCGCTGATACTTAAAGCTGTCGCGTCAACATATTGGTTAGTTGCGACTTCGTAATAATTATTACCATTAATTGAAATTTCAGGTCCTAATTTCCAAGAAGTGTAGTTACCTAAAATAGCTCCGGGTACGAATTTACCATTGGCATCAACGACTTGAGTACCACCACGTTTAACTGTCCCAATTAGTTGGGTTGTAGCAGCTTGGACTGGCTGATTTGCTGATAAATTATTGAGTACACTTGGTGCCATCAAAATTGCTAAAGTAGAAGCTAAAACGATTTTTTTCTTGTTCATTTTTATGATCCCCTATTTTTTCATTCAACTTAAAGATAGTCTTCTTGAGTTGGGCTGCAGTAACGAATTTGATTAATTAATAAAAATTTAAAGAACATTTCTATTGTTATTTTGATTGTTTTATTATACTGTATTAGTGTATTAATACAGATAGGAGGTAAAATGATGCACTTTGTCGACAACATACCGATTTATTTACAAATAAAAGACATTTTAAGTCGAAGAATTATTAGCAATGAATACGAATTAGGTTCTCAATTGCCTTCTGTACGCCAGTTAGCGGTTCAGTTTTCTGCAAATTCTAATACCGTTCAAAAAGCACTTAAAGAAATGACCGATGAACATATTATTACACCACAACGTGGTAAGGGAAACTTCATCACTTCAGATGAGGAGATTATTGACGAAATGAAAGAACATATCGTTACAGAAATGTTTGATACAACCTATGAAAAACTACGTTCATTAAATATGAATGATCAAGAAATTGTAGCTAGCTTCAATAACTACGTTAAGAAAAGGGATGAGAAGAATGAGTAAGCTACTCGAGATAAAGAATCTTAATTATAAGAAAAATAATAAAGTCATCCTATCAGATGTTAATTTATCGCTAGATAAAGGAAAAATTGTTGGTCTATTAGGAGAGAACGGGGCCGGTAAGACGACTTTGATGCGCTTGATTGTCGGAGTCAATGCCATCAAAGAAGGCGTTATAACGGTTGATGGGGCAGTGAAGAAAATTGACATTAAGCAAAATGTCAGCATGACCGATCACTTGGCTGGATTCCCCCGGGGAACAAAATTGAGTGATATCGAAAAATTCTACCAAAACGTTTATCCTGATTTCTCAACTGAGAAGTTTCAAGAAATTTCTGATTATTTAGGTTTAGACATGACTAAACGTATTGCCAGTCTCTCAACGGGTACATTAGGCAAATTAGTTATTGCATTGACCTTGTCAAGGGAGACAAAATTGTACTTGCTGGATGAACCTTTGAGCGGCATCGACAGCATGACACGTAAGAAAATTATTAGCAGTATTATTCGTTGGAAGAGTGATGATTCGACCATTTTGATCAGTGATCACTATGTGACTGAGATTGCCAGTTTGCTTGATGATGTAGTAATTATTAAAGATCAAACTATTTACGAAGTTAACTCAGTCGAGAATATTCAGGAGAAGTATCATTTAGGAATTGAAGAGTATTACGAAAAAATTTATGAAGGAGGACTAACAAATGAGTAATTTAATGGGATTAAGTAAGAACTTATTTATGGAAAAATTCAAGTTAATAAATTTAGTCTTTGGAATTGATATTTTAGCCGTAATTGTTTCCGCCATTATGTACTGGATCAGTAATGGCTTAAATATTCAAATGAAATATATCCTTGATCTATTTTTAATCAGTATGTCGATTATGAATATCGTTAGTTTTATTTTATTAGCTAAGAAAAATGAACATATCTTTACTAGCAACAATTATCGCCTATTGCCAATTACTGACGTCAAATTGTATTTTAGTAATCTATTAACTACATTTTTAGCCTTCGTTTATTTACAAGTAATTAGTCAAATCATTTCAACGATTCTTTTTTGGCTCAGCGGATTAGATATTGGTGAAGTCCAACTAGGTGAAGTGCCACATTTAGGCAGTTTCATCGCGTCGGCAAGTTTGATGTTTATTATTATCACTTTGATGCTGTATAGCGCTATAACGGCGATCCATTTCTTGACTAGTTGGATCAAAGCTGCCTTGCCATTTAAATCACAAAAGTGGTTTAATTTCATTCTTTATCTAATCGTTATTTGGATTGCATTGGCAATTTTCAATGGTTTAACAATCAACATTTTCCGTGGCCTTAATTATTACGACTTATTCAATGCTTCAAGCATGATGAGAATAAATCAAGTATTGTGGATTTCTTCAGGAGTATTCTTCGTTTGGATCGTGATTTTTTCAATGGTCAACATTTATTTATTGAAACGCTGGGTAGAAACAATTCGTTAAAAATAACAAATGGGATGGTTCAACATGAGAAATGTCTTGAACGTAAGTAAATCTATACTTAATAATAAATTTAAACGCATCAATCAAGTTTTATTAATGGTAATCATTGGATTTTTAAGCGTGATGATCGTTGGTATTTTCAAGCAAAGTCAATCTTTACAATCTTTTTTAATTGTGATTAGTGTTATTGGTTACATCAGCGGCATAGTTGTTTTGATTAGAGAAAATGAGCGGGTGTTGGTATCAAATCAGTATCGACTAATTCCGATAACGACTAAGCGGCTATACTTGAGCAATTTGATTTCAACTATTGTGACTTATCTTTATTTCAGTGTCGTTCAATTAGTTATCTTGATAATGTCATTATATTATTACATGACCAGGTATACTTTTCAGCACGTAATAATTGATGACAATACCCACATCATTTTGTTGGTGCAAAATACGATTTTAATAATTTTAAGCATGTTAGTTATTTTCGTAGTTAGTACCTTGATTCATCTAGGTTTAAAATCAATTGATAATTTTTTCGCGATTAAGGGTCAAAAAGTTATGACAAGTATTTTTAATTTGATAATGACGATATTTACAGTTGCCATGTCGTATTTATTGACAATTCAAATGACTCAAGTGGGTATGAGCCGCTATATCGACGTTACAAACGACAATTTTTTGAGTGCTTGCTTATTTGAAATCTCAGTTATAGTGATTGCGTTACTTAGTAATTTATATTTACTAGAGAATCAATCAGAAACTGAAAAATAATGGGTTGAGAAGGAGGTTGTATGGAATTTAACCGTGAATTTTACAAAGTAAAATTTTTTTGGTTAGGATTAATAGGAATTAGTTTTTTATTAGGCTTTCCATGGCAAAATGTTTGTACGACCAAGGGAATAACTTTTCTAATTATCATTGTTGTGGGAATTATCTTAGTTTTAAGGTCATTATTTAATTTTTCACAGTATTTTTCTTGATTGAGGAACGAAAATAAGCTGTACTAATGATATTTTTTTCATTAGTACAGCTTATTTTAATGGTTCAAATTAAGTCAATATTAACCTTTGTACTTGGCAAGTGTGAAGACTACCTTGTCTTTGTTATGCAATTTCTTTTTGTCTGCTGAAACATTAACTTGTTTCTTATTGACAGTAAATGTCCAATAGATCTTCTTTTTGTTGTTTTGCTTGTGACCATCAATAGCTGAAATAAAACCACCCTTATCAGTAACTTTCCAGCCCTTCTTCAAGCCTTTAGTTACAGTAGAACCCTTTTTCAATTTGATAGTTTTTTTAGCAATTTGCTTCTTGTTCTTTTTTAGAACGTAAGTCACTTTGATACTCTTTGTTGACTTAGCTTGAACTGTGGTAGCAGTTGCAGGGGCAAATACTCCCAGTAACATGATGAATGACAATAAAAATGCTGTGAATTTTTTCATACTTTTCCTCCTCGAATTTACAACATTTTCAATTATAGCAAAGATAAAATGGTTTGAATCAAATAGATTTTTTTCTTTTATACGTTAAAATAGGAATATTGATAATAAAGGTGGTGGTTAAAATGAATTCGCTAGTTTTAAACTTTTTGAAGCGAACAAACAGTGTAACAGTTTTTATTTATTTGATTGCGGTCATTTTAATTGCCTTGTTATTTAAGCAAATTCTTTTGTCAGTTGCGACTTTGATTTCGTTATTGTTGATGTCGATTTTGGTACGTCGAGAAAAATTCTTCACTTATTTAAAATTTTCTTGCGTAATCTTTATAGTAACCGTAATTTTCAATTTGATTTTGAATCAACGAGGTACTAACGTTTTGTGGACGACTACTTTTTTGAAAATTACTACTGAATCTATCAGCAATGGAATAACTTTTGGCTTGTCTTTTGTCAATTTATTGTGGACTTTTTACTTGTATGATGCTTTGATTCGAGTAAAAACAGTCTTCGAATTGCTAGCAAGTGTCTTTAAGAGTATTGCAATTATTTTTATTTTGACAATTCAATTCATTCCTAAAATTGTCGATATTTTTTCAGAAACTAAAGCGATTCAAAAATTTCGCACTCAAAAGAAAGCCACTGGAATTAAATCAACGATGGATTTAACGGAAAATATTTTGAATAAGTCCATTGCTAGTTTTATGAATGTTTCAGATACTCTGATTTTAAGAGGATTTCATAATCGCCAAAAACGAATGGGTCAAGTCGAATTCAAGCAAATCGACTGGTGGATCTTAACGATTATTGGTTTAATTTTAATTGCCGACGGGATTTTTTCTCAAACAAAAAATATTGAATTTATTGCACTAACGAATATCATTTTGGTTTTATTACCAATTTTAACAGGAGGAACTAATCTATTATGGTGGAAATTTTACGGTTCGAAGACTACAGTTTCCGATACAACAACAGCCAAAAATTATCGCTAAATAAGATAGATCTTTCTGTTGAGAAAGGTGATTTTTTAGTTCTGATTGGTCAAACTGGTAGTGGCAAAAGTACGCTTTTAAAACAGTTATTGCAAGATTTAGTTGTTGGATCAGTTGTTAGTGGGCGATTAGTAACTGATTTGGAATTAGACAATCATAATTTTGCGTATGTTTCGCAATTCGTCGATAATCAAATGATCATGGAAACTCCTAGAGACGAGTTGAAATTTGTTTTGGACAATCAAGGCCTCGATGAAAATCAGAGTCAGATGCGAATTACGGAAATTGCTAGTTACTTGGGAATCGTTGGTTTATTGGATCTCGATGAAAAACATTTGTCTGGTGGTCAAAAGCAATTGGTCAATTTGGCGAGTGCTTTGATTTTGAAACCAAAAGTTTTGTTACTGGACGAGCCGACTTCGCAACTCGATCCGATTGCTTCAGAAAAGTTGATGCAGATGATCAAAAAGGTGAATGAAGAACTAAATATCACCGTTTTACTAGTCGAACATGAGATCGACCACGCAATTGGATTGGCGAATCGTTTGTTGGTAATGGATTCAGGCCGCCTGATACTGGATGAAGCTGTGCGTGACGGCTTGCAGAAAATTTACACGTTGCCAAAGTTTAAAAATTATTTGACTCAAGTCGACCGTTTGGCAATGGAACTAAAATTGTCCACTGATTTGCCTTTGAGCAATAAGAAAGTTGGTCAATTAGTTAGTCAAAATAAAAGTTTGGTACTTCGGGCAAGTGTCCCATCACACAACATTGGTGAGATAATCTTGCAGGCAAAGAAGATTAGTTTCCGATTTGATTATAACGGTCGTCAAATTATTGATAATGTCAGTTTGAATTTAAAGTCAGGACAATCTTTTTGTGTCGTTGGTCCTAATGGGATGGGGAAGACTACACTGCTGAAAATCTTGACGCAACAGTTAAAGCAGCAAGCCGGTCAACTAAGATTTGCTGGACACAAAATTAAAGAAGATTTTTATCAGAAAGTTTTTGTTTTACCACAGAATCCAGCTATCTTATTCATGAAAGAAACGGTGGCTGAAGAACTAACATACCAAATTGAGCACTATCAATCCAATTTAACGTTGAAGGAAGTTCTTCAAAAGTTTTCTCTAGTCGGTTTGGAAAAGACTAGTCCTTATGATCTTAGTGGTGGTCAACAGGAATTCTTGGCACTGGCCCTAGGTTTTATCAAACAACCACAATTATTATTTCTCGATGAGCCCACGAAGGGACTGGATCCTAACAAACGAATCGAATTAGGGAAGATGTTGAATGAGTATCAAGAAAATGGTGGCACGATTTTTGTCAACAGTCACGATTTATTGTTTGCGGCTAAATACTTTGATTTTATTGCGATGATGTTTGATGGCAAACTTAGTCAATTTATGGAACCACGCCAATTTTTTAAGGATAAATTTTTTTATACAACAGAAATCAATCAGGCTTTGCGGGATACATTTCCAACAGCCTTAATTTGGGAGGATATTTTAAAACGTGAATCTTAAATCTATTTTGTTATTAATTGTGTCAGTATTACTATTGATTTTGATGGGTATTTTTTCTAGTCAAAATTACTTATTATTCTCTTTCATCTTTTTGATTTTGACTTTAGGGGTTTATTTTTGGAAGTTCGAAAAATCGGCTCATACTTCACGAGAAATTGTCTTTATCGCGATTATTTGTGCATTGGCAGTAGTTGGTCGGATTATTTTTGCAGCGATTCCCTCAGTTAAACCAGAGCTTTTTATTTTAATTTTGGGTGCCATCGTCAGTGGACCAGAAACTGGTTTTTTAATGGGAACTATTATCGCTTTAACTTCTAATATGTATTTTGGTCAAGGGGCCTGGACTCCTTGGCAAATGTTTGCCTTAGGAGTGATTGGATTGGTTTCTGGATTAATGAGTGGGCACCATCCAAAAACCTGGCAATTAGTCATATGGGGCTTTTTAACTGGCTTTATCATGGGCTGGATCATGGATGTTTATTACATCATCGGTTTTGTCAATCCGATTACTATCAAGAGTGTTTTAACTTCAATTGCGGCTAGTTTCTATTTCGATTTTGTTCATGCTGTTTTTACGGCTGTTTTAGTGTTGTTAGTTGGGCAGCGTTGGATTAAGCTGTTTGGTAACTATAAAAATAAGTATGATTTGTTTAAATGAACTTGTGTAAGTTTATAGTTTTTTGGGGAGGTTATGATGCCGTCCTCCGCAACAGCTCTGGAAAATTGCTGGAACGATGTGGGCACAACTTGAAGCCAATTCCAAACCCGGGAATTGTCTCCAAGATTGGCCTTTGTCTAGGTGCTAAAGCACCAAGTCAAATTTCGCTTCTGAATTTCCCAGAGCTGTTGCTCCAGACTGGATCCGATTCTTTGCAATTGATCAGTAAATTATGAAGTGGATACCATTCTATTTAGAATGAGTGAAGAACTGGTTTATAGTTTGGATATGTTATGTTTTTTCAATTTTTAATTAATTTAAATTATAAAGAAAGAGGATCTTACTAGTAACCGCAGATTTGCTGCAGTTTAGTAAGATCCTCTTTCTTTTTGAATTATTATGCCTTTTTTGAATAAGGGGACACAATAATCCATTAAAATATAAAATCCTAAATCAGAATAGAATTACTATTTTTAAAGGAATGGAAAGCAAATAACTAAAAGAAGTGAAATTCAGTCCGGAATAGCAAAGCCGATTTGGCTCAGTGGCTCGTGCCCACCACCCAAAATTGGCTTTGCTATGGAGGACGGCATACTACATCCCACCCCTAAAAAGAATAAATTTAATTTAGTTTTCGTAGTAGCGGGCTTTTTCCATTTCCCAGTATTTTTTATCGTTATCATTGATTTCTCTTAATACGTGGCAAGGATTTCCGACTGCGACGACGTTATCAGGAATATCTTTAGTTACGACTGAACCAGACCCAATGACGACATTATTGCCGATTTTAACGTTAGGATTGATAACAACATTTCCGCCAACCCAAACGTTATCACCGATTTCAATGGGTTTGCCATATTCTAAATATTCATTTCTAATTGCGGCGTCAATTGGATGACCGGCGGTGTAAAGTCCAACGCGGGGTCCAAACATTACGTTGTCACCGATTTTAACGTTGGCGATGTCCAAAATGATACATTCGTAATTGGCGTAAAAGTTTTCACCCACTTCAGTATTACAGCCGTAGTCAGTAAAGAATGGTGGGGTGATGGATGGCAATTTTTTGCCGGTCTTTTTAAATAGTTCTTTTAAAATTTCTTTGCGACGGTTGTTTTGTTCTTCAGTCGTTTGATTGTATTCGCGAAGTAATTTTTTTGCTTTTAAAAAGTCTTTTTTTAATTCGGGATCATTGGCGACGTATAAGTCTCCGGCTAACATTTTTTCTTTTTGTGAACGCATATTATTTCCTCTTTTAAAATTGATAGTTCAAGGATAACAATTTTTTTCTAAAAAAATACCCATTTTTAAAAGCAAATGGGTACAAAATTTATTATCTGAAAACTGGTTTACTGTTGCGGTATTTAATGTCTTCAACGCCATCTAAAACGTTGCTGTAACGGGCGGCTGCGAAGAAGTAATCAGATAAGCGGTTGATGAATTTCAAGACGTAATCGTTGATAGGTTCTTCTTGCATTAACGCAACAATTAACCGTTCTGCTCGACGAGTGACAGTTCTTGCCAAATGTAAATTGGATGCTGTTTTGGACCCGCCAGGGAGGATGAAGACTTGTGTGGCAGGTACTTTACTTGTGTATTCATCGATTTTTTTCTCTAGCCAATCGACGGCATGATTGTCTTCAGTGAAGATGAATTCGTGTTTTTTATCGGTTGGTGAAACTGCTAGATCGGTTCCACAATCGAACAATAGTTGTTGGATTTCAGTTAATTCATCTTTCAAAACTTTATTTTTGTCAGACAAATTAGCAATAACGACTCCGACTAAGGAGTTTAGTTCATCGATAGTTCCGTAAGATTCAATTCGGGGAGCTGATTTATATAAAACGTCGTTTCCTATGATTCTGGTCTTGCCTTTGTCGCCAGTTCTAGTATAGATTCTCATGTTGTTGCTCCTTTTAGTAATATTTTCACAATTGCTAACCATGGCAATCTCTTCTGCTTGTATGTATAATCAAATACTGTAAGCGTGAACATTGTCAATTTGGAGGAAAGCTTATGAATGATAGTTTAACACTACAATTAATCGGGGAGTTCATCGGTACGATGATTTTGATTTTATTAGGTGATGGAGTTGTTGCCGCAGTTAGTCTAAAAAAATCAAAAGCTGAGGGCGCCGGTTGGATTGCAATTGCGTTAGGATGGGGCTTAGCAGTCACTTTAGGTGTTTATTGTTCTGCCTTTTTGAGTCCAGCTCATTTGAATCCAGCGGTTACTTTAGGTATGGCTATTGCCGGTGTATTTAATTGGAGTTATGTAATTCCTTATATTATCGCCCAAATTTTAGGTGCTATTGCCGGGGCAATTATAGTTTGGATCAATTATTTGCCACATTGGCAGGAAACCAAAGATTCTAAAGCTATTTTAGGTGTTTTTGCTACTGGACCAGCCATCAGAAATTACCCAATGAATTTCATCAGTGAGTTTATTGGAACTTTTGTGTTAGTCTTTGCATTATTAGCCTTTACTAGAGGTAAATTCACTCAAGGATTAAATCCAATCGTCGTTGGTCTTTTGATCACTGCTATTGGTTTCTCACTTGGTGGAACAACCGGTTATGCCATTAATCCGGCTCGAGATCTCGGACCAAGAATCGCTCATCAAATTTTACCGATCGCTAACAAGGGTGATTCGGATTGGGCATACAGCTGGGTGCCAATTCTTGGACCAATGGCCGGCGGTGCTGTTGGGGCCTTTATCTATTTATTAATTCCATAATTTAAAAACAGTCTCAAAATTCATATCCGAATTTTGAGACTGTTTTTGTTAAGGATTATTCTTTATAGGGGGAGGTAATCAAACATTCATTTGATTATGTTTATATAATAACTTCCACCTATGAATAAATTATTAGAATTTCTTGATTCTTTTTTAGTCTTAATGTGAAATTTTATTGAAGTTAGATCTCAAATATTTCTTCAAGATGTTGTAAAACACCTTGTTCATTATTATCAACAGTCGCATATGGAGCGGTTTCTAAGACAATGGGACTGGCATTTTTCATGGCAACACCGTGACCGACAAAACTTAACATTTCTAAGTCATTACCACCGTCTCCAAAAGCACACATTTCTTCAGGTTTGATGTGATGCTTTTTACCTAAATAATTTAGACCAGTTGCTTTATTGATGCCAGTTTGGATAATATCAATGTCGCCATGTCCACTAGAAACAATCGAAACCTCATTTCCGATACCAGCTTGTAATAATTGCATGTATTTTTGAGTTTCTGCTGCTGGGCAATTAACTGAAAATTTTAAAATATTATCATTGATTTCAGCAGTATTAGCAATTTTTTGAGTTTTAGGAAAATAGAAACACGTCATATCAAAGAATTCTTTTGGTGCTGATTCCAAGACATAGGCCGATTTTTGACCGCAGACGACGTACTGAATGTTTGGTGTCTGATCCAAAATGTTCAAAATCCTAGTAACTAGATCTGTTGGGAAATGCCAAGCTTGAAAAATTTCTGTATGACTGGCAACTAAAGCACCGTTTTCAGCTACAAAGAGTGTTTTAGGATAGTCCTTGAAAAAAATTTTCAATTGGTAATACTGATTTCCACTAGCGGAGACAAAGTAAATATTGTTGTCATCCATATACTGAGAAATCCGTTTGAATCTTTCGTTATCAAAATGCTTCGTATCATCTAGAAAAGTTGCATCCATGTCAGTGGCTACTAATTTTATCGTCATGGTAAGTCCTCACTATACATAATTTTTTCGATATTGAAAAGGGGTCGTACCTTTCCAATTTTTGAAGTTACGAACAAAAGATTTTGTACTGGAAAAGCCACATTCAATCGCAATACAATCAATATTACGGTCGGTATTGAGCAGCTTTTTCTGTGCCATCAGCAGACGCACGGTCGTGATATATTTGTTGATCGGCATTTGGACAGTTTGATGAAATTGCAAATTCAAGGTTGTGACTGAAGTATTGAGCCGCTTGGCTAAAATTGTGCCATTTAAGTTTTCTGCATAATTAGTATTGATCGTATTCAAGGCTTTGTCGATCAAGCTTTCGTTGACTAAAGTGTCCGAATTGACATGCCGTGAAAAATTTTTCAAAAAAAGTGAAATTAGGATATATAGATGTCCCGTTAAAGAAAGATTATTACTATCAGTTCGCTCTTCTTGAAGTAATTGAATCATGATTCGCAATTGTTTTTCAATCTCTTGATAGGCAATAAGTTGCTTAAGCTGAGTGGGTCGCCCGTGTAAAGAGAAATGAATCTGGTCAATATTAGGATAGATCCGCTTGAGAAAATCGTAATCGATTAATAGACAAAATTCAAAGACGTTTTCGACACTCTCAAATTGTGCTTCATGGATATCACGCGAATTGATCAACCAAATATCACCTTTTTTATAGGTAAAAGTAGCATTATTATCCCGTATTTTTAAAACATTATCAGAGACTAAAAAGCCTAATTCCAAACTTTGGTGCCAATGAGCAGGGACGTGTTGAACGTCTTTACCATTATGAAAATAATATTTGAAGGGTAATTTGGGGGTTGTTTGAACAATTTCGTGTTTAATCGTCAAAGACTAATTTATCCAATGCCTTTGCAATTCCGTCATTGTCATTAGTGTCAGTGACGTAGTTAGCATGTTCTTTAGCGAGATCAGAACCATTGCCCATGCAGACGGCGTGACCAACAAAATCAAACATAGGTAAATCATTTTGTTCATCGCCAAAGGCCATGACTTGTTCTGGTTTCAAACCTAAGATTTCCGTTAATTTCTTTAACCCGCTACCCTTATTAGCTGTTGAATTCATAATTTCAATGAAATTTGCTCCAGCGCGGACGACATAATAGTCATCGGAAAATTCAGCTTTTAGTGGTGTTTCATATTGATCCAATTCATCTTTTTCACCGACTACAGCAACTTTAGTGATTTCAAAGTCATCATCGAAATCAGCTGGTGTTCTGACGTAAATTCCGGCTTGATTTTCCCAGGCTTGAACTACGGCAAAACGATTTATATCTTTGTCAGCAGTGTAGACGCGACTCTGATCGTCTAAGAAGTAATAAGGCATATTGTGATCGGTAACATATTTAACAATTTTCTTGAAACCAGCATTTTTAATAGCCTTTTTTGCTAAGACTTTCCCAGAAACAGTTTCAACTAATGCTCCGTTATAAGTAATGACATATTGATCATCACCGCTAACTTCTAATTCTCTCAAGTAAGGACTTACTCCGGCTAAGGGGCGGCCAGAACAAAGAACCACTTTGATGCCTTGGTCAAGGGCTTTATCTAAAGCTAACTTTGTAGATGGCGCAATTTTGCTTACGGAAGTTAATAAAGTATCATCAATATCTAAAGCAATTAATTTTATATCCATTTTCAACCTCTTTTTAAACTTAGTTAATTAAGATATGGATATTGTACCAAATAGGTAAAACGTTTTCAATTGGAACTTATGATTTTAAAGTAATCATTTTTACCGATTGTAGCCAAGCCTAATGAATAATCTTGTTGAAAATTTCGGTTGAAGTCGAGCTTGTAATTTTGGTGTAATGGTAAATTTCGATGTAGAGCTTGAATAATTTGTGTGATTTGGAAGGAATTAAAATTTAACTCGTCAATGTAAACGATTAAGAGGTTAGGATTTAGAAAGGCAATAATATTTTGTAAGTGGGCAGTGATTTGTTCGTGGACTTCGGAATTATGGTTAATAGAGCTATAGACGATTTCTCCGGCCAGGCCATCGGCACCGGTGATTAACTGATTGTTGATGACGATTCCAACTCCAGGTCCAAAATCTTTCGGGAAGTAAATCCCAACTGCAGAATTTTGATTCTGATTCAATTGTGTGGCGGCTCCCAAGGTAGCAGCATTAATGTCGTTGACGATAATTGAATCAATATCGGTACTAATTTTTAGAGCTTTTGATAAGTTGATGCCTTCTAAGATTGCTACGTCACTCAACTGCATGATGTCATTCATTTCATCTCCAGAAACACCAACAATTAATTTGTAAGGCTTGTTCAACTGGGTCTGATCTTTGATGAAATTTAAAATCTCTGAAATTGAATTCATTTTTTTTCTTAAGCTGGCTTTTTGTAGGGTTTCTCCAGATAAATCGGTCAAAGAATAGTCGATGATAATTTCTGAATTAACTTGCGAGATTTGAATCAAACCAAGATTAATATTTTTATAATTGATTTGATAAATTTTAGCACGACGACCTCGGGTATTGATAAAGTTAAGATCAATTAAATTATTTTGAGATAAAACATCAATTAATTTGTTGATGCTGACAACACTCAAATTGGTCATATTTGATAATTGTTTTGCGGAAAGAGCTCCGTTAGTGTCGAGTAATTGTAAAACAGTTAAAAGATTTCTTTGGCGGCGTGAAAATTGATTCTCAAGTGTCAAGGCGACACCTCCTTGTTAAAGATTATATTGAGTAAACCATAATTGGGTCAACATTAGAGTAATAGTTCAAAATCAATAAAAATATTTATTATAATTTAGTTTATTGGGTGTTTAAACAAGAAGTATACTGACTGTAGTATAAATAAAGGATGGCTCGATTATGATAAATAACGATTATAATATTGAATTAAGTCGACTTAATCAAATTGAATCAGTAGATATTCCTCATTTGAAAAATGTTTCGATGATCGTTAAAGACCGTGTTGATTCACATTCATATGACCCAATTATTTGGGACCATTTGAAGAATTTGAGTGATGAGCCACATTTATCAAACGATTTATTGGAATTAAGAAATGGGACTAAACCGACTGATGTTCCCAACATTCCTTACATGAATATTCAAGTTGATATTGAAGCCAGTACTAAGCTAGGTAGGAATGTTCGGTATTTAAGAATCTATCGTAACAATGATGAAATTTCAACTCAAAAGGCAGTCGTCTATATTCATGGCGGAGCTTATTATGGCGGTAATGTTGAAGATACCTTGCCATTTTTGAAATTACTTGCAACTAAATTTAACGGAATTATTTATAGCGTTGATTATGGTTTGGCACCTGAAAAACCTTATCCTGCGGGGATTGAGGATTGTTTGTCTGTGGTGATGGACGTAGTCGGAAAACACTCCCAAATTTCTTTAGCAGGAGATTCTGCCGGTGCGGCGATTGCATTGGGAGTTAGTCAAATGTGCCACAACATGGGTATTTGTGAAATTTATAAACATGTCTTGTATTATCCAACAGTTGTTCATGGTTCTGACTATGATGGTTCATTGTGGAACGACCACTTGATTCCAATCAATCCTGGGCAAAAACAAGTTTTGCATAATAATTACACGCAGTTCAAGCAATTAGATCAGATTATGACAAAATATTATCTTGCTGGTCAAAAAATTGACTTGGAAGCCCCAATTTTATCGCCAATGTATGCTGATCCGTTAATTTTTAAAAAAGTTCTAGTCATGACGGGGGAATTTGACCCATTCAGATTGCAGGACGAAGCGTTTGTTCAAAAAGTTGGTATGGCGGGATGCTCGGCAAAATATATCCGTTATGGCGGTTTAGCCCATGCATTTTTGAATTATACCGGTCGTATTCCGGCAGTGGAAGATTCGATTCAAGAATTCGCTGATTTTTTAAATTAATATTTTAAACTAGAAGACCCTTCTATAACGATTGGTAAAATCCAATTGAAATAGAAGGGTCCTTTTTATTCTTGAACTGTTTCGTCGAGCATATTTTGCATGTTTTTTAATTTCTTGATTTCAAAATTCCAAGTACTTACTAGAACTAAGACTGACCCGGTCCAAGCTAATGGATTGGCCATAGCGGCTCCGTAGAAACCAAAGAAGCGAATCAAGACTAAACCTGCGAAAACTCTCATCAATAATTCAGCTACACCAGCAATAGTAGGAGCTTTTTGATTGCCCAAACCTTGTAGTGTGTATCTGACTATAAAGAGAATCGACAGGATGAAGTAAGTCGAACCGTTGAAGTAATAGTAGATTTGAATCAAGTTCAAAACTGCAGTTTCACTACCGTTCATGAATAGGTGTGAGATTGAGCGTCCAAATAAAATCAAAAAGACACCGATGACTAAACTGGATAAAACTGATACCATGATCCCATCTTTAACACCTTTAAGAATACGTTTGTATTTACGTGCCCCCATATTTTGAGCGGTAAAATTGACTAATGCTAAGCCAAAACTGAAGGCTGGTAAGGTAGCAATCTGTTCAACTCTTCCGGCAACTGTGTAGGCAGCGACTGCATTGGCTCCCAATGTATTTAACATGAACTGTAAAATGATTGAACCAATGGCAATGATTGAAGATTGAAATCCCATTGGCAAACTGATTTTTAATAGTTCTTTGATTTCTTCCATATCAATTCGAAAATCACTTTTGGATAAAATTAAATATGGAATGTGCTTACGTATATAGAAATAAAGAATTACAAAAGTGATCGTTTGTGCAACAACTGTCGCCAAACCAGCACCGGCAACTCCCATGTGCAAATAAAGAATAAAGACTAGTTCCAATAAGATATTGAGAACTGTACTTACAATTAGGAAAAAGAGTGGAACTCGGGAATCTCCTAAAGCTCGCATAGTATTTCCTAGAAAATCAAAACCTACAAAAGAAAAAATTCCTGCGAAAATTATTTCCAAAAAGATAAAAGAATCATGTAACAATACTTTTGGCGTTTGCATGGCAACTAGTAGTGGATAAGCAACTAGTAAAGCTAAAGCAGTAAATACAACAATAATGAACAACGAAATAATTATTCCAGATGCGAAACTTTTTCTTACGCCATCTTCATCATTAGCTCCATATTTTCTAGCGGTCAAAATAGTTAAACCACTAGTCATACCCTGAGCAAAACCAATTACTAATCCTGTTAACCCCCCAGTTGCACCAACGCTCGCTAAAGCATTGACGCTGATAGTTTTTCCGACAATTAGAGTATCAATGAAACTATAAAATTGTTGGAAAAAGTTACCTAATAGTAAAGGAATAGTGTACAGAAAAATTACTTTTATAGGTCTGCCATTTGTCAGATCTATCATAGTATTTTTATCCCCTTTATAAAGATTAAGAATATTCTATCATTATTATTTTCGTTAGTAAGGGGGCTGGTGAAAATTCAGTTATTTTTTTGGTGACTTGTTACTAGGAAAAATGCCGTTCCAAACGAAATCAGCTTTTATTCGGGACTAAATAGTATATCTTTCTTATATCTGCTTTCCATTCATTTTTGAAATACTAGTTCTATTCTGATTGCAGAATTCTGTACTTTGATAACTTATCGTGTTCGTCCCTATTTAAAAAGAAAAAGAATCTTATCAGTGCAGCATTTCTACTACAACTTTAGTAAGATTCTTTTTTTATTCTCTATATCAAATTAAATCAATCAGAATATTTAAGGACATATTAAATTTGAATAGAACTTAGTATGTCAATTGTATTTCCTGGTTTGCTATCAATGGTAATTTCTTACCTAAGAATAATACTTCAGTATCCTTATCGGTCATTATGATAAAGGTGTTGTTGGTTACGCGGATACTGTAGTTAACATTTCTGAAGTTCATCTTGAAGGCTACTTCTTCCCACTGTTTTGGCATGTTAGGATTAATTTCTAACATTTCACCACGATAATCGACGCCGGCAAAATACGATGTTACTACATTTAATGTTGCTCCCATTACGCCGAGATGAATTCCTTCGGCGGTAGTTCCACCTTGGATATCGACGTAGTCACTTGTTAGAGCTTCATAAAATAGTCGCCAAGCAGTTTTTTGGTCGTTTACTTTTAGACAAAGCATCGAGTAAACAATCCTGGAAAGAGTTGAACCATGAGTCGTTCTGGCTAAGTAGTATTTGATGTTATCAGCAATGAACTTATTAGGATCATTGATTGGATAACCTAAATCAGCCATGATCTGTAAAAAGGTAGTTTCTCTTAAATTAAATAAAGCCATTAAGGTATCAGCTTGTTTGGAGACTTGATATTTATCAGGTGTATCATGATGTGCTTTTAAGATTCGATCCATTCTTGAAATATTGCCGTATTTTCGACTGTATTTGTCAAAATCGATTTCTTTTAAATCAAAATAATTTTCAAATTGTCCGAGAATATCGCCTTTGAAATCTAATTTGAGGTTATGTCTGATCTTATCTAGTGAGCTTACGTCCTCTTCAGTAAAATTAGTCCGCTTGAAGTTATCTTCAATCACTTGTGCCGGTTCTTGTTTGATCAACTCACTTAATTTTTTAAAGAACCAACTAGTCATGATATTAGTGTAGGCGTTGTTTTTGAGACCTTGATTTTCTTGGTCGTTCGGATAATCTTCATGAAATTCATCGGGACCCATGACGTTTGAAATGGTATATTTGCCATCTTCAAATGTTGCCATGCTGATCCAAAATTGAGCAATTCTAAAGAGCATTTCAAGTCCATAGTGGCTCATGAATTCTTCATCTTTTGTGGCATTGTAATAATTTAAAATATTGTAGGCAATGGCTAAAGAAACGTGGCGTTGTTTTCTTGAGTTATCGGGGTCCCAAGTGTTGGTGATGGGATTGAGATGGACTTCTTGAGATTGCTCATCGCCATACATCCCGCTTTGCCAAGGAAACATTGCCCCTTTGTGCCCACTGTCGGCTGCATAATCCATAGCTGCACTCAAGCGGTTGTAACGATACATTAAGAGATTTTTAACTAACTGAGGCGAGTGTAGTAAGTAATAATCCATGTCGAATAACTCATCCCAGAAAATATGTCCACGATAACCTTCGCCAGTCAGGCCACGAGAACCGACTGAGGCATCGAGATGCTGATTAGCTTTGAGTTGAGCGGCGATAGTCATGTTATAACTATTTAAATGCAACAGTTTTTGAGCGGTGATATCTCCAGATACAAAAATACTTTCGTTTTGCCAAATCTGTTGCCATTCTTTTGCGATGGTTGCTTTGGCCATATCAAAAGTTGGGAGGAACTTGTGATTTTTTGCGGCCACGAGTACATTTTGTTTCGTTTCTAAAGAAGTGTAGATCGTTACAGCTTTTTCGAGAGTATATGTCTGATTGATATTGGCTTTAAATTCTAAATATTGGCTGGCAATTTCAGTACTATTTTTGGAATAGTAAGTTGGGTTATCAATATCGAGATAAGTGATGTTTGTTTTGATGCCAATTTGAATTTTTGATTGACTCGTATGTGTGGAAACGAGCACGTCTTTATCGTTGTTTTCAATTTTATCTACTACTAAGTGTTTCTTAGCTAAATTACGATATCTTTCGACGTTTTCATTGGTAATTGTAGCGTCGGTTTGAGTTAAAAGAGTGATTTTACCTGAGAAATTGAGTGGCGTGATGGCATATTGCAAGTAATAATCGTGAAAATTTTTTAAATCAGCGGCTTTTTTTTCAACGATACGTAATTTTTTACCGTCATTTAATTTGACGATCATCGTGATAGTTAATATTCCGTGTTTCAGGTCGAGTGATCGGATTGATTCCTCGATTAAATTTTCGTCGATTTGAAAGAATTGTCCGTCGTTGATTTTGAAGGTGATATATTGCGAATTTGGTAAATTGACCAAATCCTCATTAATAACGTTACGGCCGTTGATGGGAGTGGATAATTGATTGAAAACACCGGCAGCATAAGTAGCAGGATAGTTATCTTGATTGTATTTAGCTTCTAAGTAAGTTCCACGTAGTCCTAAAAAGCCGTTACCAATGGTTTGCATAGATTCTTGACCGTATTGGCGCTTTTTATGATCGATTCCCAGGTAGTCAAGATGCCAACCGGCGTATTTAACTCTTTCGTTAGTGGCCAGTGGCAAATTGGAATTTTTGACATCCTTCAAGTTAACAACGGGGGTGTGGAAGACATTTTCCAAATCATTAGTACAATCAATTTTTTTTTGATTGAATTCGATTAAATTTTTATTTAGTAAACTTTCATTAGTGTCTGTAAGTACTAATACATCGAGTGGAGCAGAAATAGTTTTTGCAAAATTTTGAAGATTTTCTTTCAGTTCTAGTTCAGAATTAAGTGAATAATTTTTTTCATTTGTTGATTCTACATCAGTTGAATAGGTAATTTTGTTACCCATAAATTTTAGATATAAGGGTTTCATAAATAATTCCTCCATAAACTAAACATCTATTTATTTGTTTAAACATATTCATACGTTATGTATTATACACCCACTTAATGCTTAATTAATGCGAATTTTATAATAAAAAATGTTCTAAGTTGATGTTTATACAAGATGTATTGTATTATAGTGATAATCAAAAATGCAAACGATTACAAAATCATCAAGGAGGTGCATTTTTATGAAGAAAGTAGTTAAAGTGTTATCCCCAATCGATGGGACTGCCATTCCGATTACTGAAGTCCATGATCCAATGTTTTCTGAAAAAGCCATGGGAGAAGGATTTGGAGTAATCCCCAATAATCAAGAGGTAGTTGCTCCAGTTTCAGGGGAAGTCATGTTAGTCGCTTCCACTAAACATGCGATTGGCTTTAAGACAGAAGAAGGCCTAGAAGTCTTGTTACACATGGGTGTCGATACAGTTGAATTGAATGGCACACCTTTTGAACTTTTCGTTAAGGAAGGCGATAAAGTTGAAGCTGGTCAAAAAATTGCCACAATGGACTTTGAAGCTATTAAGAAAGCAGGCAAGGTGACCGATGTTATCGTAGCCATCACGAATACTGATAAACTGGTCAAAGAAATCAACGTAACTAAAGGTGATATCAAAGCCGGTCAAGATGTTGCGGAAATTGGCTTGCTATTGCCAGAAGAATTAGATGCAAAACCTAGTAAAAAAGTTAATTATGATCAACTAGGCCAAGATATTGTTAAAAACGTTGGCGGTGTTACTAATGTCGAAAACGTTATTCACTGTATTACTAGAGTACGTTTTTATTTGAAGGACGAGAGTAAAGCTAATGATGATGTGATCAAGAATATGCAAGGCGTGCTAGACGTTGCTAAAGCTGGTGGTCAATATCAGGTTGTTATTGGACCAGCGGTAGAAGATGTTTATGACGCAGTAGTAAAAGCTTTGGGACCAAACTTTGGTGGTTCTTCAGAAGTTAAGACTCAAAAAGCTGTTGCTCCAAAGGGGCTTTGGCCAAAAACAAAATTCTATTTCAGTGCTTTAATTGGTGTTATCACAGCCAGCATGATGCCGGTAATTGGTTTGTTGGCAGCTTCTGGTATTTTGAAAGGTCTACTAGCTTTAATAGTTTCAGCAAAATGGATTTCTACAACTAGTTCGACCTACATGATTATTAATGCTATGGGTGATTCAGTCTTTTATTTCTTGCCTATCTTGGTTGGGTTCACAGCTGCCAAAAGATTAGGTGCTAATCAGATTATCATGGGTGTAATCGGTGGTGTATTAGCTTATCCAACCTTAGTTGCTGTAGCAACTAAGACTTCTAGTACTGCAATGAATATCAATGGTGATTTCTTCGGTATTCCGATTCACATCGCCAATTATACTTATTCAATTTTTCCAATGATTGCGGCAGCTTGGTTAGCTTCAAAAATTGAACCTTGGCTGAAGAAACATATCGTGGCATCATTGAGAATGATTCTTAGTCCTTTGTTAGAAGTATTTATTGTCAGTGCGATTATTATCGTTGTAGTTGGACCAATCATTACGTTATTGAGTTCTTATTTAGCTAATGGAATCGTGGCTTTATTGAAATTTAGTCCAGCAATCTCAGGCTTGATCATCGGTGGATTGTATCAATGTTTAGTAATTTTTGGACTCCATTGGGCAGTAATTCCAGTCGTTGCCAGTCAAATTGCAACTACTGGACATTCAGCTTTAAATGCTATTGTTTCAGCAACTATGGTTGCCCAAGGTGCCGCTGCCTTGGCAGTCTTCTTTAAAACTAAGAAAAATATTGAAATGAAACAGATTGCTGGTGCCGCTGCACTTTCAGCTTTTGCTGGAGTTACTGAACCGGCTATGTATGGTATCAATTTGAAATATGGTCGTATCTTCTGGACTGCTAATATTGGTAGTGCTGTTGGTGGTTTATTGACTGGACTCTTGCATGTTGATATGTGGGGCTTTGCTGGGTCATTGATCGGGTTTGCTTCATTCATTAATCCTCAAGGAATCGACTCAAGCTTTACCGGTTACTTAATCGCTTCTGCAGCAACAATTGTTGTAGCCTTCATTTGTACTTATCTCTTTGGATTTAAAGAAGATGATCTGAAAGCAAGTCACGCTGTAGAAAAAGTTAGATTAGGTAGTAGAGAACCTGTTGAAGTTAATTAAGAGATTTTTGGTAAAAGCAATTTAACTTAAAATGAATAAAGAGACCGTTCTAATAATTTTTGATTAGGACGGCCTCTTTATTGGGTTTTTATATTGTTAAATTTGAAGTAATCGGTTTGCGTTTACAGTTTCTAAGGTTAGAACTATACTAATTTTATTATAGATAATTAAGGAAGAGAAATAATGAATGAAGTTAAACTAAGACAAGCACGTCCTGAAGATCTTGAAGATTTTTGGCAATTAGCCTTTAGTGATTCTAATGCGGCCTGGACAAAACTGAATGGGCCATATTTTCATGATGATCTACCAAGTAAGGAAGAATTTTTGAATAAATTAGCCGATAAGGTTTGGTTGAATAACCAAAATCATTTACTAATTACTTATAATGAGAAAGTTGTTGGTTCAGTTGGAGCGGGTTTTAAAGATGGTGATCTGGCCAAATGGCTTGATATGGGAATTACCATTTATGATCCCGAAATGTGGGATAAACATATCGGCGGACAAGCTCTAAAACTATTTATAACCTATTTGTTCAAAATTTATGATATCCCACATTTAGGATTAACCACATGGTCAGGAAATCCCCGAATGATGCATCTTGCAACCAAAATTGGCTTGAAACAAGAAGCCCGTATTCGAAAAGTTAGATTTTACGAAGGGAAATACTATGATTCTGTTCAATATGGTATTTTAAGAGAAGAATGGGAGTAAAACTAGTATAATGGACACATCTTTTATTGGGAGTTCAGTATGTATAAAGTTTTTAAAAAAGTGAATTTAATGTTCGTATATGAATTAGTAATTTTAGGTGTGATTTATTTTGCTTTTATCACATTTAATGTGATGACCAAAAATTTTAACGGCAAGTTGGTTTTTGGCGGATTGGTAATCTTGTATTTAGCTCAATTGTGGTATTTCAAACGCAAAATGAATTTCAGACATAACTAATTTTCTTCTGAACTTACAGAATAAGTGCAAATAGTCCAGGGTAATCAAAATATGATTATCCTGGACTATTTTAATCGAAGGTTCTTTATTTAGTTAAACGCGTATCATTAATAGTAGCGCGAATTTCTTGGAAAACGTCAGTTGTCTGTAAATCATCAGTCATAGCAGTTAAGACAAATAATGTATCTATTAAAGAAATTTGGGCAATGATAGCGTGGAGTGCCTCATCTTGATAGTTAGTCTCCTCTGAAATTGAAAGGAGGGTGACATCGACAATCTTAGTTAATGAAGAATTACCGTAACTAGTGATACCAATAGTTGCAATGTTTTTCTCTCTCAATTTTTGAGCGATTCTTAATGCATCTTTGTTCTCCCCACTGTGAGAAATGATGACTGCACAGCTACTATCCTGTAAAGTTGTGGCCATCATCAATTGCATGTGATAGTCATTGGCAAATAAAGGTGTTTTGTCAGATCTTAAAAATTTATGATAACCATCTAAAGCTACGATTGCCGAAGCTCCTAAACCGAAGAAAGCAATTGAAGTCTTGGGAGTGATGATTTTCAGAGCATTTTCCAGTTGTTTTTGACTAATTGTATCTATCGTTGCATTCAGAGCTGATATATTAGAAGTGAAAATCTTTTTCGCCATATCTTTCAAACTGTCAGAAGGATTGATTTCCTGAAAGAGATTGTTAGCTTCTTTTTTTTCGCTTGTTGATGTTAATAAATTGATTTTTAATTCTTGGAAATTGTTAAAACCTAATTTTTTTGCGAATCTTGAAATGGAAGAAATCGATGAATTGGTTTCTTTAGCCAAATCAGTAATCGTTAAGGCAGAACTGGTTTGGGGATGCTTTAATAAATAATCCGCAATATCTTTTGATGTCCCATTCAAATTGTCGTAATACGACTTGATCAACATATTAATATTCTTTTGCATAGGCTTTACCTCACAATAATAAAATAACACAATCTAAATCGTGTGAAAAGATTTTTCTAAAATATTATTGATTTCTAAAAATAATTTTCATATAATATAGTCAATAAATGAAAACGTTTTTACAAAAGGAGATTTTACACATGGATCTAGCAATGATCGGTTTAGGAAAAATGGGTATCAATTTGGTTGAGAACTTACTTAGAAATAACAACCATGTGGTGGCTTTTGATTTAAATGACGACGCTAAAAAAGCAGCAACTAAACTTGGTGCTAAGACAGTTGATAGTTTGGAGGAAGCAGTAATTGCTTTAAAGAAACCTCGAATCATTTGGGTGATGTTGCCAGCAGGAAAACCTACTAATGAAACAATCAATAAATTAAGTCAACTTTTGGATAATGACGACATCGTGATTGATGGTGGAAATTCATTTTATGAAGATTCACTCAAGCACAATCAAATTTTGACTGGCGAAGGAATTAAATTCTTTGACTGTGGAACTTCTGGTGGAAAGAGTGGAGCTAATCATGATGGTAACTTTATGATTGGTGGAGATGATTACGAAACTTTCAAATATATCGAACCAATTTTTAAAGGCATTGCCATGGAAGACGGTTATTTATATACAGGTAAAGCCGGCAGTGGTCACTATTTGAAGATGGTCCACAATGGAATTGAATACGGAATGATGGAAGCCATAGCAGAAGGATTTGACGTTTTGGAACATAGTCAATTTGATTACGATAATGAAGCAGTTGCCAAAGTTTGGAGCAATGGTTCAGTTATTCGTGGTTGGTTAATGGAACTAGCGCAAGATGCCTTTTCAAAAGACAAGAATTTGGAACACATCAAAGGGGTTATGCACTCATCCGGAGAAGGTAAATGGACTCTTGATGAAGCTCTGAAGTTGCAAGTCCCAACCCCAGTTATCGGAATGTCTTTAATGATGCGCTATCGTTCATTAGAGAATGACACCTTCACAGGAAAAGTAGTCTCCGCTTTGCGCAACGAATTTGGTGGTCACGCCGTCGATAAGAAGTAACGATATATCACGATGTCTAAAAAAAATTGTTAAAATATGCAATAATGTTAATTATCTAGAAAAAGTTTACAAGGAGTTTGATTATGGAATATATGATTGGCGTTGATATTGGAACGACTAGTACCAAGAGTGTCTTATATGACATGAAAGGTAAAGTTATTGCATACGCTAATAGTGGTTATCAATTGTATCAAGATATACCAGATATGGCAGAAGAAGATCCAGATGATATTTTTGATGCAGTGATTGAAGTTTTAGGTCAAGTTATTCGTAAAGGAAAAGTTCAAAAAGGTGAGTTAAAAGGAGTTTCGTTTTCATCAGCTATGCACAGTTTGATTTTGATGGATAAAGATGACCAACCATTGACTCGAGCAATTACTTGGGCTGATAATCGTGCCGCTAAGTACAGTGAAGAATTAAAAGAAAATGGTGTTGGTGCACAAATCTACGCTAAAACTGGGACGCCAATTCATCCCATGGCTCCTTTATCAAAGATTCTTTGGATCAAAAATGAAAAGCCAGAGTTGTTCAAACAAACAAAAAAATTTATTGATTTAAAATCTTATGTTTTCTTCCGTCTGTTCGGCAGTTATAAGATGGAATATTCGATTGCTTCAGCTACCGGGATGTTCAATATCTTTAAATTAAAATGGGATAAGCAGGCTCTAGACTTATTAGGGATTACTGAAGAACAGCTGCCAGAATTAGTTGAACCAACGGATTATATTACCGGATTAAATCCAAAATATGGTGAGATTCTAGGAATTTCTAGTGATATTCCATTTGTTTTTGGAGCTAGTGATGGGGTTCTGTCTAATTTAGGTGTTGATGCGATTGATCCAGGAGTAGTTGCTGTAACAATTGGAACTTCTGGAGCAGTCCGGGTAGTTGTTGATAAACCAGTGGTTGATCCAAATGGTAATTTATTCTGTTATGCTTTGACCAAAGACAAATGGGTCGTTGGTGGTCCAGTCAATAACGGTGGAATCGTTTTTCGCTGGGTAAAGGATCAGTTATTTGCTCCAGAAAAAATTACCGCGGAACAGATGCAAGTTTCAACGTATGACATTTTGACACAAATCGCTGAAAAAATTCCTGCAGGATCTGACGGCTTGCTTTTCCATCCTTATCTTGGAGGAGAACGGGCTCCAATCTGGGATGCCTATGCCAGGGGCTCATTCTTCGGGTTAACTCGTAAACATACTCGAGCTCACATGGTTCGAGCTGCTCTGGAAGGAATTGTCTATAACTTGTACATCGTTATGCTAATGATTGAAGGAGTTGCCGGCAAACCAAAGAGTATCCAAGCCACAGGTGGGTTTGCCCGTTCCGCACTTTGGAGACAAATGTTAGCTGATATTTTTGAACAAGATGTTACTATTCCGGAAAGTTTTGAAAGTTCATGTTTAGGAGCTGCCGTTTTAGGTATGTATGCCTTAGGATATGTTGATGATCTATCAGCAGTCAAAGGGATGGTCGGTGTAACTGATGTTCACAAACCTAATGAAGCAAATTTTGAAGTTTATCGTGAACTACTACCAATTTGGATAAGACTATCAAAAGTTTTGGAACCAGAATACAAGAGTATTGCTGAATTCCAGAAAAAACACATGAAATAAAAAAGAGTGCGCCAATGACGCACTTTCTTTATCAGAAATTTTGTAAGCGGTAACAAAAGAGGAGGAAACTACCATGGCTTTCTTAGTATTAATTTTAGGAGTAGCTTTATTGTTATTTCTAATTATCAAATTAAAATTAAATACTTTTCTTTCATTAATTATCACTTCTATAGTAGTAGGAATTGGATTAGGAATTCCGATGACTAAAATTGCCACGAGTATTCAAGATGGAATTGGCGGTCAATTAGGAGAATTGTCAATTGTCTTTGGCTTTGGTGCCATGCTAGGTCGGTTAGTTGCCGATGCCGGTGGTGCTTATCGAATTTCTCACACTTTGATCGAGAAATTTGGTAAAAAGAGATTACAATTAGCTATTGTTTTAGCTTCATTTATTATCGGAATTGCTCTGTTCTTTGAGGTCGGAATGGTTTTATTGATTCCAATCGTGTTTGCAATTGCCGTAGAAGCGGGAGTGTCAATTCTTTATTTGGGAATTCCGATGGCAGCTGCATTGTCAGTTACACACGGCTTTTTACCACCTCATCCAGCACCAACAGCTATCAGTGCAGTTTTGAATGCCAATGCCGGACACGTCTTGTTATATGGAATTATCGTAGCTATTCCAGCGGTGATCGTGGCTGGCCCTATCTATACTAAAATTGCTCAAAAATTGGTTCCAAATGCTTTTAACCGAAAAGGTAACTTAACAGCTTTAGGTCCTCAAAAAGAATTTAAATTAGCTGATACACCGGGATTTGGAATCAGTGTTTTAACATCACTATTTCCGGTAATTTTGATGGCTATCACCACAGTTTATCAATTAGTTTTTAATGATGGTAAAGTTCCACAAAATCCAACTTTACTCGATTCAGTCATTGCTTTTATCGGAACACCGGCGATTACGATGACAATCTCATTATTAGTTTCAATGTATACCATGGGCTGGGCTAGACGTTTTAAGACACCAGAAATTATGAAAAGCCTTGAAGAAGCTGTTAAATCAATTGCTATGTTGCTATTGGTAATTGGTGGTGGCGGAGCTTTCAAACAGGTTCTAATCGACGGTGAAGTAGGGGATGCCGTAATGAAGCTGTTTACGGGAGTTAATGTTTCCCCATTATTATTAGGCTGGTTAATTGCCGTTGTCCTAAGGGTTGCTTTAGGTTCAGCAACTGTGGCTTCACTAACGGCGGCTGGTTTAGTCTTACCATTGATGACATCTGCCGGTGTAAATCCTGCCTTAATGGTTTTAGCAATTGGTGCAGGTTCACTGGCTGCTTCACACGTCAATGATGCTGGTTTTTGGATGTTTAAAGAGTATTTTGACTTAACGGTTAAGGAAACATTAATGACGTGGACAGTGCTAGAAACCTTAATTTCCGTGGTTGGAATCATCTGTGTAATGATCTTGAGTATTTTTATTTAATGATTTTTGTAAGAATAATCTCATATTTTCAGAATAAGTTTTAATTATTTTCAAATTAATAAAAATCAAAATAGCTTTATATCAACGATAGATAGAATATTTATTTCAGAAGTATTACTAAAATTACATAAAAGTCCACTTTTGTAACTTGACAGACGTTGTTGTGTAATAAATACCTGTTAGTATATCTACATTAGCAAATGAGGGCTAAATAAAAACATTAAGGATGTAATTAATTCATGAAAAAAGTTTTATCTATCGCTTTAGTAAGTGCTACAGCACTAGCAGCTATCACAGCAACATCAAAGACAGCTCAAGCTGCAGTCTCACTCGACAGTAACCATGTTCAAGTTGAAGCAGGAGATACATACAAGAGTATCGCTGCTAATAACGGTGTAACAATCGCTGAACTAGAACAAGCAAACGGCCGCGAAATTGGTGGATTTGACTTGATCTTCCCTGGTGATGTTGTAACAATCCCTGGTGTAACTAATACACAAGCAACACAACAAACACAAACAGATACACAAGTTCAAGAAACAAGCTACCAAGAACCAGCACAAGAAGCTACAACACAAGAAACAACAACCCAAGATACAAGTAGTCAAGCACAAGCTACAACACAAAGTGCAAGTCAAACACAAACAGCTACTTCAACTACATCAACAACTGGTACATCACAAGGTTCATTCAAGATTTCATTCTATGATCCAGCTGTACTAGGTTCAAACATGGGTTACGGTGGCGTTGCTGCTAACCTTTCCGTATTCCCTAAAGGTACAACACTTAAGATTACACTTTCTGATGGTACAGTATTGATCAGAACAGTTAATGATACAGGTACATTTGCATACAGTAACCCTAGACAATTAGACGTTGCTATGCCAAATAACCAAATCCCTTCATACGGTGTTACAACAGCATCTGTTGAAGTACTTTAATTTTAAAAATTAAATTAAATAAGAGAGCATGACTGAGCATGGTCAGCTTTCAATCATTAAGGCAAATAGGCCGTGGTAATTGAAAAATTACCACGGCCTATTTGTGTTTTAAGTGGAAAGAGTTATGCTCAATCACGCATTTATGCTGCAAGTTTAGGAGTAAAAAAACAGTTATGTCCTAAGCTTATTTTTTTATGACATAAAAGTTCCAATAAAATAGGTGACGACCATCGTTCCTAAACCAACCAGAAGGTTTCGAAGAATACCTTTGATTACGTTTGAGTTTCCTAAGCGACTGCTGATATAACCTGTAAATGTTAAAGCAATAATTACTGAAAACATGGTACCAGAAACTTTATACGGATAAGGGATAAAGGTAATGGCAATCAACGGTAGAAGTGAACCAAGAATGAATGAAAAGAACGATGAAAAAGCGGCATGCCAAGGACTTAAATAGTTTTTAAGCTCAAGATTAAATTTGGCCTTCAAAGTAGAAGTTAAAGAATCCCTTTCCATCAATTCTGAGGCTACTTCAGTCGATAAGTCGTAACTTAGACCTTTGCTGACATAATAATTAATCAATTCATTTTTTTCACGATTAGGATTAACTGAAATCATTTGTTCTTGTAATTTAGCTAAATTTCTTTGTGTATCTCTTTGAGTACTGACAGAAACATATTCGCCACCACCCATAGATAAAGCACCGGCTAACATTCCGGCAAAACCAGAGATGAAAAGTGTCATTTGACTCTGCTGAGCACCTGCTACACCGGTTACGATTCCAGCAACTGAGATGATTCCATCATTAGCTCCTAGAACACCAGCACGAATTACATTTAATCTTTCTGATAGATGAAGTTTTTCGATTTTACTTGGTACGAGTGAATTTTTTAAATAGTTATTCATGTTTTTCCCCTTTGCTTTTAGTATCAGAAGTTACGCAACCAATGTAAACGCTGTCTTAAATATACTATATAGAATTTAGGAAATAAAGATGAATAATTTTTTAGACTTCTCTTGTATCATTTCTAAACTTAAAAATGATCCTTAATATTTTTTTAAAAAATGCCGATTTTATGGGAAAAAACATCACTTAATCAAGATGGTTTTATTCTTAAAAAAACTCACTTTTTTTCATTAAATAAAAATTATTCCTGATCAATTGGATAATTATTACTATCTATTAAAGGAATATAAAACTCTGAAATTATTATTGATGATTGCAAGATAAACCTAAGGGTAGAGGGTAATTTGAGAGGAATAAAAGCTTATAAATAGGCAATATGAAATTAATCATAAATAAATTTTAGGAATAATGACAAAGATAATATTCATTGTGAAAAAATATACATGAAACAAAGTTTATATTTGTAGTCATATTTTGACTTTTCAATTCCTAAAAAATTCAGAAACCCACAGTTGTCAACAAATAAGCTCATTTCAAAAGCCTTTTTTAATCTTTTTCTCCAAACTAGGTTGACTTGTACCATAGGGTCAATAAATATAATGAAATCACAATAAAATGTAAACGCTTTACAAGGAGGAAATTATTATGAAATACGATGCATTAGGAATGATCGAAACTAAAGGACTTGTAGGTTCTATTGAAGCGGCCGATGCCATGGTTAAGGCAGCCAACGTTTCATTGATTGGTAAAGAATTTGTCGGTGGCGGTTTAGTTACAGTCATGGTTCGTGGTGATGTTGGGGCAGTAAAGGCAGCTACAGACGCAGGTGCAGCCGCAGCTCAAAGAATTGGTGAATTACTATCAGTTCACGTTATTCCTCGTCCACATGCAGAGGTTGAAAGTATTTTACCAACCCCAAATACTAAATAGGGAGTAATTGAAGATGGAAATCGAAAAAGGAGTTATGAAGAGACAGCTTTCCTTAGCTGATAATAAGAAGAATGCTTTGACGAAGAAATTCAAAACGACAGGCCTGATCAACGGTGTAGTTTCGGGTTTGACCTACGGTATCTACTCAACATTAGTCATGGTTGCGAGCGGATATGATCCGTTGGTAAGTGCAGCGGGATTCTTAGCCGCACCATTCGTTTGTTCAGGCTTAAACGATTTTATTGCCGGAATTTGGCTGTTATTTTACAACGCTAAGAAAGGCCGTTTAAAGGAATTAGGTAGAACACTTAAAACTAAACCTGGTCAAATGTTAGTTATTGGATTCCTTTTAGGAGGTCCAATTGCTAACGGAGCATACTTGGTTGGTTTAGCAATGGCTGGTGCCTATGCAATTCCGATTTCAGCAACATGTAGTTTGTTTGGAGCATTATTTGCTTGGATGTTCTTAAAACAAAAACCTACTAAGCGAGTAGTTTTGGGAATGGTCCTTTGCGTAATGGGGGCAATCATTATTAATTTTGTTAAACCTGAAGGTGCACCAAACTTTACTCTTGGAATTATTTGTGCATTGATTGCCGCTATTTGCTGGGGACTTGAAGGAGTATTTTCAAGTTTCGGTGGAGCAATGATCGATACAGATGTCGCAGTTAACTTGAGAGAATTGATTTCTGGTTTAGTTGTTTTAATTCTCTTAGTTCCTGCAGTTGGAGCTCTTAAATTACTTGGTGGCACAATTGCCGCTGGAACACCATTACTATGGTTAGCAATTGCTGGTCTTAGTGCCGCTATTTCTTTCGTAACTTGGTACAAAGCTAATGCTACGGTAGGTTGTGCAATTGGTATGTCACTGAATGTTACTTATGCATTCTGGGGTGTTTTGTTCTGTGTTCTTTTCTTAGGACAAACATTAACTCCAACAATTGTGATTGGTTCAGTCGTTATCGTACTTGGAGCCATTATCGTAACAATGAATCCTTTAGATCTTTTTAGAAAAGGAGCGGTGGAATAATGTCCTTACCAAGCCGAATGGCAGTACTCAATTATATGAATGAACATGATTCAGTCAATGTAAAAAGTGTTATGGAAGCTTTGAAACCTTTTTACGGTAATGAGAAACAATTTAATGAAAATTTATATTTAGAACATTTTATGGCTCTCGAAGCAAATGGATTGGTTGAGTTAGATAGTTATAATCTCGATGATAAAGAAAACTTGATCATGAATTATCGAATTAATAATGATGGCCGTGAAGCAGTAGAAAAATACGTCGATAAAAAATATCGGAACTAGAGCATGAGGTAAATTTTATGAGATATAGAGGCAATGAAGCTCTGGGACTTATCGAAACAGTCGGATTAGTCCCAGCATTAAAAGCTGCAGATGAAATGTTAAAGGCAGCTGAAGTCGAATTGATTTCATATGAGAATATCGGATCTACTTTAGTTACTGTCATTGTTAAAGGCGATGTTGCAGCAGTTAAATCATCAGTTGAAGCTGGAGCCAAAGCAGCATCAGAAATTGGTAAGCTTACCGCCCAAAATGTAATGCCACGTCCAATACCTAGTGTTGGCGATATCGTTTCGGTTCATGACGTTGATCAATAATTTTAGGAGTAAACAAAAATGGAGAATTATAAAGCAATTGGTTCGATTGAAACATTCGGATTAGTGTTTGTTTTAGAAGCTGCAGATGCAATGTGCAAAGCTGCGGATGTTGATGTCGTCGGATATGAAAATGTTGCTTCCGGATATATTTCGGTAATTGTTCAAGGTGATGTTTCAGCTTGCAAAAGTGCAGTGGCTGCGGGAATCAAAGCTGTGGAAAACATGGGTGCAGAAGTTTATAGCTCAGTAGTTATCCCCAGTCCTCATCGCGACCTAAGTAAGATTATTGATCGATACGCATTGAGTAAGCTATTGCCTGAATAACAAGGGAGCAATAATTATGCAATTAATAGACAATGATTTGAAGTCGTTACAAGAAGCGAGGATCGTTTCAGAAACTGCTCGAGATTCATTTGGATTGTTAACGGGATACAGTCAAGTTGAGTTGGACGGTATTTTGAAAAAAGTTGTCGATGGAGTTAGTCAGATCATCCCCGATTTATTGAAGCTTGAAAATTCAACTAAAGCAATCGGAGTTTGTGAAGACAAACTAGAACTTTATAACAAATTTGTTCAATTATACAGAAATGATATTGATAATAAGCCAGTCGTTGGACCATTACGATTTAATGAAAAGAAACAAATTGAAAAAATGGGAATTCCATTAGGTCCAATGGCAGTATTGTTACCAATTGAAAATACGGTTTTGTATAGTGCTTATGCGTTATACATGGCAATCAAGTCAGGGAATTCTTTGATTGTGGTGCCTGATCCAAAGATGTCTGCAATTTCAGAAAAGATTTATCCAAAGATTCAACAAATTTGTTTGGAAGCTGGATTGCCACAAGGATTCTTGAGTTATATGAACAATGTAACGTTTAACGGAATCAAAGAACTAACTGCTAGTTCAAATGTAGCAGTCGTCATCAATGTGGGATGTCCAGATTACTATGACCAGATTGAAATTCCAAGTAAACCGGTACTTTATGCAGAAACTGGATCAACGCCAGTTTTCATTGAAAAGACGGCTAACATTGACGAAGCTAGTTCTAAAATTATCAGAAGTCGTGCTTTTGACAATGGTCTAACCCCAGCCTCGGAACAGTTTGTCGTAGCAGAAAGTTCGATAGCTAATGATGCAAAGGAACAATTGATTCAAAAGGGTGCCTACTTCATGTCACCTGAAGAAGAAGCTAAGTTAAGAAAAACTTTATTCAGGGGACTTGAAGTTAATCAAGAATACATTGGTAAAAATGCAACTTGGATTGCAAATCGATCTGGTTTCACAATTCCGGATGGAGCAGTTGTTTTGGTTTCAGAACAACCTTATATTTTTGAAGAAAATCCTTTTACAGTGAAACTAAAATGTCCAGTGATGGCATTTTATCAAGAACCTGATTGGAAACGAGCTTGTCAAAAATGTATTCATCTTTTGAAAGAAAGACGTAGTGGACATACCTTAGTGATCCATTCAAATAATAATGAAGTAATTAAAGAATATGCGATTCAAAAACCAGTTGGGCGAATGATTGTTAACGATTCAGTTTACCTATCAAGTTTAGGAATCGGTTCTGATTTTCCTCTATCAATGTTTTTAGGTGGACAAACTACCGGGCGAGGTTGTACGGCAGAAAATATTGTTGCCAAAGACCTAACTTATCAACGAGCAATTTATTATTGCGGAGATAATTCAAATCACTCGACTAAAGATAGGACCATTGAAGAAGAAGTTTTAAAGAAATTAATAACAAAAATTTTAGAAAAATAATTCCGCAAGAAGTGAGGGAATGAAATGGATATTAAAGATTTTTCAGCCAAGTTATCTGAAGCAACTAAAGATCTAAGTGATGAAGAACGTCAAGCTTTGGTAAAAATGTTCTCTTCAGTTTCTAATGAGGTAGTTAAAGATACAGCTCCAAAAGCTACTTTAGTGGAAGAAACTGAAACAGAAATCCCAGATGATATCACTCCAAGACTTAGAAAATTAAAGGATAACTACTTAAAACAAGTTCCATCGATCACAACTTATCGTGCACGTGCTATTACTAAGATTGCCAAAGAAAATCCTGGTATGCCAAAAATTATGTTGCGTGCTAAATGTTTCAAGTATTGTTGTGAAACTGCTCCTTTAGTAATTCAAGATAATGAATTAATCGTTGGTGCCCCAAATGGTGCTCCTAGAGCCGGTGCTTTTTCACCAGATATTGCTTGGAGATGGATGGAAGATGAAATTGATACAATCGGTACTCGTCCACAAGATCCGTTCTATATTTCTGATGAAGATAAGAAGATTATGCGTGAAGAACTTTTCCCATTCTGGAAAGGTAAGTCAGTTGATGAATATTGTGAAGATCAATATCGTGAAGCCGGAGTTTGGGAATTATCTGGTGAATCATTTGTTTCCGATTGTTCATATCACCAATTAAATGGTGGTGGAGATTCCAATCCTGGTTATGATGTTATTTTAATGAAAAAAGGTATGATCGATATTCAAAATGAAGCTAAAGCTCATCTTGAAAAATTGGATTACGAAAATCCAGATGATATCGACAAGATTTACTTCTACAAATCAGTTATCGATACAACTGATGGTGTAATGATTTATGCCAAGAGAATGTCTGAATATGCCAAAGAAATGGCTAATAAAGAAAGTGATCCAAAGAGAAAAGCAGAACTTTTGAAGATTTCTGAAATCAATGCCAAAGTTCCTGCTCATAAACCAGATACATTCTGGGAAGCAATTCAGGCTGTTTGGACAATCGAATCACTTCTAGTAGTCGAAGAAAATCAAACTGGTATGTCAATTGGACGTGTTGACCAATATATGTATCCAATGTTCAAGAAGGATATTGAAGAAGGAAATATTACTAAATTCCAAGCCTTTGAACTTGCTGGTTGTATGTTGATTAAGATGTCAGAAATGATGTGGATCACTAGTGAAGGTGGTTCTAAGTTCTTCGCTGGATACCAACCATTCGTTAACATGTGTGTTGGTGGTGTAACACGTCAAGGGCTCGATGCTACTAATGACTTAACTTACTTACTAATGGATGCCGTTAGACACGTCAAAGTTTACCAACCATCGCTTGCATGTAGAATTCACAGTAAATCACCACGTGAATACCTCAAGAAGATCGTGGATGTTGTCAGAGCCGGAATGGGATTCCCAGCTTGTCACTTTGATGATACTCATATCAAGATGATGCTCGCTAAAGGAGTTTCCATTGAAGATGCTCGTGACTATTGTTTGATGGGTTGTGTTGAACCTCAAAAATCTGGTCGACTATATCAATGGACTTCAACAGCCTATACACAATGGCCAATCTGTATTGAATTAGTTCTAAATCATGGTGTTGATCTCTGGTATGGCAAGAAAGTTTGTCCAGATATGGGTGACTTGTCACAATTCAAGACGTATGAAGAATTTGATAAAGCCGTTAAGGGTGAAATTCAATACATTACTAAATGGACTGATGTTGCAACAGTTATTTCACAAAGAGTACACAGAAGCTTAGCTCCAAAACCATTGATGTCAATCATGTATGAAGGCTGTATGGAACACGGTAAGGACGTTTCAAGTGGTGGAGCAATGTATAACTTTGGACCTGGTGTTGTTTGGTCAGGACTTGCTACTTATACCGATTCAATGGCTGCCATTAAGAAACTTGTCTTCGATGATAAGAAATATACTTTGGAAGAATTAAATCAAATTCTTGTTGATGATTTCAAAGGTCACGATCAAGCTCGTAAAGATTGCTTGTCAGCTCCTAAATATGGTAACGATGATGATTACGCCGATTTAATTGCCGCTGACATTATTGCTTTTACCGAAGAAGAACACAGAAAGTACAAGACACTTTATTCAACATTGAGCCATGGTACATTGTCAATTTCAAACAACACTCCATTTGGACAAATGACAGGTGCTTCAGCTAATGGTAGAAAAGCTTGGTCACCATTATCAGACGGTATCAGTCCAACCCAAGGTGCTGATTACAAAGGACCTACAGCTATTATCAAATCTGTCTCCAAGATGGCAAATGATTCAATGAATATTGGTATGGTTCACAACTTCAAGATTATGTCTAGCTTACTGGATACTCAAGAAGGTGAAGAAAGTCTCATCATGTTACTTAGAACAGCTTGTGCTTTAGGTAATGGACAAATGCAATTCAACTACTTAGATAACAAGACCCTACTAGATGCTCAGAAGCATCCTGAACAATATCGTGATTTGATCGTCCGTGTTGCCGGATACAGTGCCTTCTTCGTTGAGTTATGTAAGGATGTTCAAGACGAAATCATTAGTCGTACAGTATTGACTCACTTTTAATTAACAAATCAGGAGATGGATATGATGGCTACAGATATTGATAATGGAATCGAACGTCAGGCAATGATCTTCAACGTTCAGAAATATAGTTTGTATGATGGGCCTGGTATAAGAACCATTGTATTCATGAAAGGTTGCCCATTAAGATGCAGATGGTGTGCTAATCCTGAAGGTATGCATAGAAAATTTGAAGTTATGTTTAAGGAAAGTTTGTGTAGTGATTGTATGGCCTGCGTGGAAGTTTGTCCAAGAGGAATCCACTACATTGACGAAAATGGAAATCACCGAGTTAGAAGAGATAGATCTTGCATTGGTTGTCACAAGTGTGAAGAGGTTTGTCCTATGAATGCGCTTCATATCACTGGCGCTATCAAGACAATCCCAGAATTAATGAAAGTTATTCATGAAGATGATGCTTTTTATCAACAATCTGGTGGTGGCGTAACTTTAAGTGGTGGTGAATGTACTTCACAACCTGATGCTGCTTTAGCTTTATTGAAAGCATGCAAGGCAGATGGAATCAATACTGCAATCGAGACTTGTGGCCATAGCCGAATGGATCGATTAATGGAAATGGCAGATTATATTGATTTGTTCCTATTTGATCTGAAACACATGGATCCAGTTAGACATAATGAACTGACTGGAATTAGTAACGAAAGAATTCTAGCTAATTTGAAAGAACTCTTTGAACGTGGATATCAAGTGAAAATCAGAATGCCAATGCTTAAAGAAGTTAATGATAGTAAAGAAGAAATTCAACAAATTATTGATTTTCTAATGCCATATCGTGATTATCCTAATTTCCATGGAATTGACTTATTACCTTATCACAAATTAGGTGTTAATAAATATGGACAATTAGGAATTGATTATCCAGTTAAAGGTGATCCTAGTTTATCAAATGAAGACTTGGATCGCATTGAGGGATGGATTAAAGCATACGATTTCCCAGTTAAGGTCATTAGACATTAAAAATTTAAGTGAAGGGAGGGAATTATATGAGTAAATTCAGCATTAAAACAAAAATTTATAGTGGTGATAATTCAATCAGTGAATTGAAAAATATGACAATTAAAAATGCTTTGATTGTCTGTGATCCATTCATGGAAAAATCAGGCAAAGTAAGAGACATTACTGATATTTTGGACGAATTAAAAGTCAATTATGATATTTTTTCTGGAGTTGTCCCAGATCCAAGTATCGAAGTTGTTTCAAGTGGCTTGATCAAAGGAATTTCGGTTCAACCAGATACAATTATTGCCTTAGGTGGCGGATCAGCCATGGATACAGCAAAAGTTATCAGACAGTTACTTGATAATTTCCAAGCCAAATTGATCTGTATTCCAAGTACTAGTGGTACTGGTAGTGAAGTTACATCTTTTGCGGTTATCTCAGATCCATCAGTCAATGGTAAATATGCCTTAGTTGATGACAAGATGATTCCTGATGTTGCAATTCTTGATCCTAATCTTACTAAGAGTGTTCCACCAACAATTACCGCAGACACAGGGATGGATGTAATCACTCACGATTTAGAAGCTTATGTTTCATGCAATCATACTAATTTTTCAGACGCATTTGCCGAAAAATCAATTCGTATTGTTTGGAAGGATTTACCAGTTGTTGTCAAAAATGGTGACAACATGGAAGCTCGAAAGATGGTACATGACGCATCTTGCATGGCTGGAATGGCCTTCAGTGAAGCATCTCTTGGAATTTGTCACAGTTTAGCCCATGCGCTTGGCGGAAGATTCCATAAGGCACACGGTCGATTGAATGCAATGCTTTTGCCATATGTTATTCAATACAATTCAGAATTAGATTCAAATCAAGAAACAGAAACTTTACACCGCTATGCTCAGATTGCAAGGTTGCTAAATATTTCATCATATTCAGACAAATCAACAGTTAACTTGCTGATCGGGGGAATCAAGCGAATGACTAGTCAGTTATCGATTCCAAAGACCATCGATGAATTAGGTGTTGATGTCGAAGAATATAAGAAAGCAGTTCCTGAAATGGCTAAAGCAGCATTAAAAGATAGATGTACCAAGACCAATCCAGTTGTTCCAACACAAAAGGATTTGGAAGACATTTATCTAAGGCTAGTCAAGGGAAGCTAGAGAAATGTTTATTACTGAAAGAGAATTACAGGGACTTTATCACCAAGCAGCCTTTCATGAGTATAAAGTTGCTAAAGGAGATCGACTAACTCCTGAAGCGAAAAGTTTTTTAACAGGTAAGAAAATAAAACTAGTAGAAGTTGAGCAAGAGAATCCTACTAGTAGCCAACAAAGTGTCACGAATGATAAAACAACGATTGAACTTTTAAGATTAGACTTACAGTCAGCCGTAACACAAGCTTACGAAATTGATTTACGATTGGGCGACAGTGTTTTTGAAACATATGAGTTGCTTGATCAAGAAATGCCACCAAATTTACACATTTATTCATGTGATGCCAAAGAAGTACTTAGTAAAACTATAACAAAAGAAATGTTTAGAAACCCTAAGTATAAAGTGATTATTCTACTGAAAAAATGTTTATCCAGATTGTGTGGAATCCAGGTCGATTCAAAAGATCGATTGAATTTAGTTAAAGTAGAGTTAGTTAATCAAATTAATAAATTAATGGAGGAATGATTATGGAACAGAATCTACAAACATGTAATGAATTGGTTGCAAAGTTTGAATCCGTCATCACAAATCCAATAATCAAAGAACACGAAACTTATTATACCGGGGTCGATTTAGGAACTGCTTGTGTAGTTCTAGTAGTTATGAACGAGAAATATGAACCAGTTGCTGGAGCATATGAATATTCTGATGTCGTTAAAGATGGAATGATTGTTGATTACTTTGGTGCCATTACCTTAGTTAAAAAATTGAAAGCTAAATTGGAAGAACAATTGGGAACACAGCTACTTTATGCAGCTTCTGCAATTCCACCGGACACTGAATCACTGGACGGTGGAGCAATCAAAAATGTTATTCAAAGTGCTGAATTTGAAATTACTTCGATTCTTGATGAACCGACAGCAGCCAATAATGTATTGAAAATTAAGGATGGAGCCATCGTCGATATTGGTGGAGGAACAACTGGTATTTCAATTATTAATAACGGCAAAGTAGTCAAAGTATCCGACGAAGCTACAGGTGGAACACATTTAACGTTAACTGTTGCTGGAGCCATGCATAAAACCTTTGATGAAGCCGAATTGTTTAAGAGAAATAAAGCCCATCATCAAGAATTATTACCAATTTTGAAACCGGTGATCGAGAAAATTTCCACAATCATTACCAATCAAGTTTCTGGATATAACGTTAACGATTTATATCTAGTTGGTGGAACCGCTTGTTTAGCTGGAATTGAAAAGATAATCGAAAAGAGAACTGGAATAACAACTCATAAGCCAATTAATCCAATGTTTGTTACTCCCCTGGGAATCGCAAAAAGTTGTACCGATATTATCACAGTTTAGGAGATGAGTAATGTGGATTGTAGAATTATCAAATCGCCTAGCGAAGGCACCATGGCAATTTTAAATCGTCGTAAAGGTTCCGGAATTAGGGATAAGATTGAAAATGTTGATGCCGTTGGTTTAGTCCAGGGCCGATTGATTGAAATGGTTGTTGCATCTGATATTGCTGAAAAAGCTGTTGGTGTCACTGTTGAAGATATTAGAGGTAGTTGCCCCCAAAATATGATCATGCTAGCGGTTTTTGGTGATACTGCATCCGTTACTTCAGCCATCGAAGAAATTAAGAAACAGTGGGACAATCCAGAATGGTAACAGCTAAATTAATTGATAATGTTTGGGCAACTAGAAAAGCTGATAATCTCAACGGTTTAAAGTTGATGCTAGCTAAAGTAATTGGTGGAACTCGTGCTGGTGAACAAATAGTGGTTTGCGACGTAATTGGAGCTGGAATTGGTGATCGAGTCATTGTTGCCAGTGGTTCAGCAGCCAGAAGAATGTTGGGTGACAATGATATACCGATAGATGCAGCCGTAATAGGAATTATTGATGAAAATTGTACGACGGTCTAGGGGGTGTGAAGATGAAAAAAGTACTTTGTGCGCGCGAAATTGAAAGCGCATACACAAGTAACAAAAATAATATCGAAATTGATTCGGAAACAATTATTACCCCTTTAGCCCAAGATTTAATCGATGAGTACGGAATAAACGTTGAAGTTAAACAAGTACAGTTAGAAAGATTGAATCCCAACAGTATTTCAAAAGAATTGATTCTATCAATCTTAAAGAAAATATTGAACGATAATTATCTAACAAAACTTGATTCCAATGGTTTAAAGGTAATCGACGGTGACAGTCTTGTGTTTCAAGATATTCCCAATTGTTTAAATAACGGAACTGGAAAGTATTGTAATTTTCATTTGCGTGATACGGATCAAACAAAATTCGGTCTAGTAAAGTTGAATAATACTGAACTTACTAATATTGTCAAAGCAAATACTTACCTATATGTCTCTTCAGGTTGTTTCGATATTTCAATTGGGCAGGACTCATGCGTAGCAAAACAAGGCGACATCATTTTTATCCCTAAAGGAGTTCATGTCACGATTAAAGTATTAAAAGAAGTCAAATTTGTTTATTCAATTAACGAATAAAGTTGTAATTGGAGGTAGTTATGCAAGCTTTGGGCCTAATAGAAACAAACGGATTAATAGCTGCCATTGAATCTAGCGATGTCATGTTGAAAACATCCGAAGTCAGTTTGATAAACCGGGAATTTGTCGGTGGTGGACTGGTAACCATTTCAGTTTGTGGGGATGTTGGAGCGGTCAAAACGGCCGTGGACGCTGGAGCTAGTGCAGTTGATCAGTTAGGCGAAAATCTACTTGTTTCTAAACACGTAATTGCACGACCAGATTCAGAAATTGATAAAATTGTTAAAAATAAAAAAGATACAGACACTTCCGTAGAAAATTCACAAGAAGTTAATGCTCAACAAGTTACTAATTCTGAAAAAACAAATCCAAAATTAGCTGAACTTGAATCAAAACGAATTAACGACTTGAGAACAATGCTCAAGAATACGACAGCAAAGATTTCCGATGCTGACATTCAAAAGATGAGCAAAAAGCAAATTATCACAGAAATTCTAAACGCTGATAAGGAAGGTTAGTAATCGTATAGGAGTACAAAAATGGAGAATTTTGATAAAGACTTAACATCTATTCAAGAAGCCAGAAACCTTGCCAAGAAAGGTCACCAAGCCTCACTAGAACTTGCCACATTTAGCCAAGAAAAAATTGATGCTATCTTAAAAGCAATGAGTATTGCTGGAGAAGAACATGCCGTCGAATTAGCCAAATTGGCAGTGGAAGATACTGGTTTTGGTAATGTTCCCGACAAAACTTATAAGAATCATGCAGCTTCAACTTTGCTGTATGAACAAATCAAAGATGAAAAAACAGTTGGAATTATTAAAAAAGATCCTGAGTTAAAGACGATGGATGTTGCTCAACCAATTGGATTGGTTATGGGAATCGTTCCTTCAACTAACCCAACTTCAACCGTTATTTTCAAGTCAATGATTGCTTTAAAGAGTAGAAATGCGATTGTATTTGCACCACATCCAGCAGCTGCTAAATGTACTTTCAGAGCTGCGGAAATTATGAATGATGCTGCTAAAGCTGCTGGTGCACCAGACAATGTTGTTACATGCGTTTCTACAACAACTATGGGATCAACAAATGAATTGATGCATTCTAAAGAGGTTGGCTTGATTATTGCAACTGGTGGCCCAGGAATGGTAAAGGCAGCTTACAGTTCAGGGAAACCTGCAATTGGAGTTGGAGCTGGTAATTCTCCATCGTATATTGAACGTAGCGCCGATGTTAAAGATGCTGTTGCGAAGATTATCGCAAGTAAATCATTTGATTATGGAACAATTTGTGCTTCAGAACAATCAATTATTTGTGAAAGCTGCAATGAAGCCGAAGTTGTTAGTGAATTAGAAAAACAAGGTGGATACTTCATGAGTGAAGCTGAAACTGAAGCTGTCTGCAAATTGTTGTTTAAAAATGGTGGACATGCTATGGACGCTAAATTTGTTGGTAGATCACCACAAGTTATTTCACAAGCGGCCGGATTTACAGTTCCAGATTCAATTAAGATTTTGATTGGTCGCCAAAAAGGTGTTGGTGAGGGTAATCCATTATCATATGAAAAATTAACATCAGTTTTGGCGTTCTATGTAGTTGAAGATTGGCAAGAAGCTTGTCAATTGAGTATCGACCTATTACAAAACGGAATTGGTCATACAATGAATCTACATACTAATCGCGAAGATATTGTACTCAAATTTGCTGCTAAACCTGCATCAAGAATCCTTGTAAACACAGGTGGTAGCCAAGGTGGTACTGGTATTAGTACAGGCTTACCAATTTCATTTACATTGGGATGTGGAACACTTGGTGGAAGCTCTGTTTCTGAAAATGTTAGTCCAAAACATTTGTTGAACATCAAGAAAGTTGCATATGGTTTGAAAGATGTAACGACTTTGGTTCAAGATGATAAATCATTCAATCATCCAGAATTAAAGAATGAAGTTAAACAATGTTTAAATGACCACAAGTGTGATCACACAGTTGAAAAAGCAACTAAGAATATGTCAGATAAGGATTTGGAATTACTAACTGAATTAGTTAGAAAAACTTTATCTGAGATGAAAGCGTAGGTGTTTACATGGAAGACTATGAAAAGCTTTTAGAAAAATTAGTCATTAATTTAACTTCAGAAAATCAGACGAGTGTTTTTGAGGAAAAAAATGACGATCATGATCTAAGTATTCCAGTCGGAGTTTCCAATCGTCACATTCATTTGTGCCAAAATGATTTGGAAAAACTCTTTGGACATGGATATGAGTTAAATCCATTAAAAGATCTATCTCAACCAGGACAATATGCAAGTAAGGAAACTGTGATACTCTGTGGTCCTAAGGGTTCAATCAGTAAGGTTAGAATTCTTGGCCCAGTTAGAAGTAGAACTCAAGTTGAAGTCTTGAGAGGTGATACTTATAAGCTTGGTATTAAAGCTCCGTTAAGACTTTCAGGAGATTTGGATAATTCTGGAAAAGTTACCGTTATTGGTCCAAACGGATCAATTGAATTAAACGAAGGAGCAATCGTTGCCCAACGTCACATTCACATGCTACCAAGTGATGCACAAAGGTTTGGTGTTAAAGATGGTGATATCGTAACAATCGTGGTTGAAGGTGATCGCGGTGGTGAATTGAATAATGTTGCCATCAGAGCCAAGAATAATTCTGGTTTAGAGTGTCACATTGATACTGAAGAAGCCAATGCTTTAGGAATGAATTCAAAGAGTAAAATTTGTATAAAAAAATAATAAAATAATAGTTTAATTTGGAGGAATTTATAATGAAATCTGACGCATTAGGAATGATCGAAACAAAAGGTTTAGTAGGTTCAATTGAAGCAGCTGATGCTATGGTAAAGGCAGCTAATGTTACATTGGTTGGTAAAGAACGTGTAGGTGGCGGTATCGTCACAGTTATGGTTCGTGGTGATGTTGGGGCAGTTAAGGCAGCTACAGACGCAGGTGCAGCCGCAGCTCAAAGAATTGGTGAATTACTATCAGTTCACGTTATTCCTCGTCCACATGCAGAAGTTGAAAACATTTTGCCAAAGGCAGCCGAATAAAAGTTTAACCCATAAATTAGTTTTCGAATATGAATGTAAAAACCCCAGGGCAATCGAAGTTATTACCTTGGGGTTTTTATTATTTCTTGTTTGCAGGAATCAAAAGTTCTGTTACGAACATGTTTATATCGGTAGTAGTCCAATAATCGACTACGAAACGCTCGTAAACTTTCGGACCACAAGAATAACCATTTTCCTTAGCCCAATATTCCATATCTACGTAACGTTTGTACATATTAGCATGGTCTCCAATATAATAGGAAGAAATAAAGGTACTGCCACCAATATTATCTAAAGGTAGATCGCTAGAATTATTTCTGACCGGTTTTTGCATAATTGTGGCTCGATTGGTTAATTCAAGTGACCTTTTTTGACAATCATCAAAGGCTAAAATCACTGGCCCAGTAATCTCAGCATCATGTTCTTCCAAGTATCTGATCCAAGGAACATTGATTATAGAATCTTTATAATCGTATTTGAATTCCTGATTTAAATAAAAATATTGATTTGGTTGGATATATTTGATGTTAATCGACTCAAAACCACTGTCTTTGACACTATTCCCCTCATGAATAAGTTCAAGCCAGTCAACTAAAGCCTGATGTGAATTTTGAATACGTTTTTCCTCTTCTTCTAGGAAAGATATTTGATTTAAAAAGTTTCTTTCATGGAAAAGGCAACTATTGTTTTTTCCAACTCCAGTCATTTCTTGTAATTTGAAGCCCATCTGTTTGTAATATTTTAAGATTGGCATCAGTTGAACCGTTGAATCGCTATAGTATCTATAACCGTTGGTAGGGCAAATATAATCTGGTTTAAGTATTCCCAGCTCTTCGTAAAATAATAAAGTTTTTCGCGAAACTTTACATATTTTTGCCGTTTCACCTATGGTATGCAAATTATCTAAATTAAGCATTATTTTCCTCCGTAGTGTAACGATCAGCCTCAATATTTATTATATAACAATTTTTGTGGAAATGTTTACACACATTGTGATTTTTTAGCTTTGCAGAGACTAAATTTTACTTATTTTTTATTTTGACCAAATTATCTAAAAATTTATCAATTTTATGTATCCGTTTCCTTTAAAGTGTTCTTTCTTACTCGCGCTTGTTGTAAAATACTAAGTAAAGGATGATTATTTAATTGATTAAAAGTGAGGGGGAAAATAAGTAAAAATTTTTTCTATGGATTTAAAATTGAGAAATAAATCACAATACTCAATGATGATGCATGTTTTTTAACGAATCAATAAGAATGATACATACTAACTTTTGATAAATTTTATAACCCTATAAATGGATTTTGAATTAATCACTACTGAAAGCAGGAAATTAAAAATGGCAGAATTAGAAATTAAAAATCTTCACGTTGAAGTTGTTGATGAGGAAACTAAAACTAGTAAAAAGATTCTAAAAGGTGTGAATTTGACAATGAAGACGGGGGAGATCCATGCAATCATGGGACCTAACGGGACTGGTAAATCTACCTTATCGCAAACAATCATGGGTCAAAAAAACTATCATGTCACTGATGGAGATATTTTATTAAATGGTGAAAGTATTTTGGATATGCCAGTCGATGAACGTGCTCGCAAGGGTTTGTTTTTAGCGATGCAATATCCTGCTGAAATTCAAGGAGTTACCAACGCTGAATTTTTAAGAGCAGCTATTAATTCTCGAAGAGCCGAGGATGACAAGATTTCCGTAATGGATTTCTTAAAAGAACTCGATAAAAATTTGGAATTACTTGATATGAGTGAAGAAATGACTGAACGTTATTTGAATGAAGGTTTCTCTGGTGGAGAAAAGAAACGAAATGAAATTTTACAATTATTGATGATCAAACCAAGTTTTGCTTTGTTGGATGAAATTGATTCTGGTCTTGATATCGATGCTTTGAAAGTCGTTTCAAAAGGTGTCAACTCGATGCGTAGTGATAATTTTGGTGCCTTGATCATTACTCATTATCAAAGACTTTTGAACTATATTACACCTGATGTCGTTCATGTGATGATGGACGGAAAAATTGTTAAAACTGGTGACGCAGAGTTGGCTCAGAAACTTGAAGATGAAGGCTATGCCTGTTTGCGCGATGAATTAGGTCTTGATGTTAATTTGGTTGATGAATGAGGGGTATTGGACATTGAATAATTTAGTGAAAGTAGAAAACGAACCAACTTGGTTTACTGAAAAAAGACAACAAGCACAGAAATTAATTTCGAAATTACCATTGCCCAAGATGCAACGATTTGATTTTCACGACTGGCAATTGACACCGCCAACTACGAAGATCATTAGAACTAAACTCCCTAAAGCAGACGACTTTGTCTTGATGGATATTTTTGAAGCGATGAATGAGTATCCTGATTTAATTAAGCGATATTTCATGAATAAAGTGATTAAATTTGATGAAAGCAAAATAACGGCCTATCACACAGCTTATTTGAATCAGGGAATTTTGCTTTATGTGCCTAAAAATACTATTGTGGAAAAACCAATCGAGGTTGAATTGAATCAAGATTCACTGCAGCCATTTGTGTCACACATCCTAATTATCGCTGAAGAAAATTCGCAATTTTCCTTTATTCAAAGGATGACGACTAAAGGCGATAAACAATCAGTTGCCAATTGCGTGGTTGAAGTTGTGGCTTTGCCAAATAGTGAAGTTAAGTATGCGGCCGTTGATGAATTAGGTAAAAACGTCACTTCTTATTTGAGCCGTCGCGCTTTTGTTGATGATAATGCCTATGTTGATTGGTCAATTGGCTTGATGAATGAAGGCAATACTGTAGCTGATTTCGATACTGATTTAGTTGGTGAAGGGGCCCATTCAGAAATAAAAGTCGTCGATATTACTACTGGAGACCAACAAGAAGGAGTCAACACGCGAGTTACTAATTATGGTAAACATTCGATAGGAAACATTAATCAGCGTGGCGTTATCGCCGATAGGTCGAAACTGATTTTTAATGGAATTGGCCATATTATCAAAGGTGCATCTGGTGCCAACGCTGAACAACAAAATCGTGTCTTGATGATGTCTAGTGATGCGCATGGCGACGCAAATCCAATTTTGCTGATCGATGAAAATGATGTCTTAGCTGGTCATGCGGCTAGTGTCGGTCAAGTAGACCAAAATCAACTTTATTACTTGATGAGTCGAGGGCTTGATCAAAAGACCGCTCAAAGATTGGTTATTCGTGGTTTCTTAGGAGATGTTCTAGTCTCGATTCCTTCTAAACCAATTCGCCAAGAATTAATCCAAACTATTGAAAGGAAATTGGCTGATGGACAAAATAAAGCAACAGATCAAAGATGATTTTCCGATTCTCAATCAACAGATCCACGATGAACCATTAGTTTATTTGGATAGTGCTGCGACCTCACAAAAACCACAAGCGGTAATTGATGGAATCACTCGATATTATCAAATGATAAATGCCAATACTCATCGCTCAGTTTATACACTGGGACAACAAGCAACCGATCAATACGAAGCCGCTCGTGTTAAGGTGGCTAAGTTCATCAATGCTAAACATGCTGAAGAGATAGTTTTCACTAAAGGAACGACAGATAGCTTGAATCTAGTTGCTCAAAGCTATGGGCAAAGCAATATCCAAGCCGGTGACGAAATAGTCATCACGTATATGGAACACCATAGTAATTTAATTCCGTGGCAACAATTAGCTTTACAAAAGAAGGCTGTTTTGAAATATATCGAGTTGACTGAAGATGGACAATTAGATATGGCAGATGCTAAAGCAAAGATTACTGATAAGACTAAAATTGTTGCTGTAGCACATGCTAGTAATGTACTTGGAGTGACTAATGATATTAAGACACTTGCCCAATTAGCTCACAGACATAACGCCGTTATAGTTGTTGATGGAGCTCAGTCAGTTCCACATTTTCCAGTAGATGTACAGGACTTAGATGCAGACTTTTATGCCTTTTCTGGACATAAAATGCTTGGTCCAATGGGGATTGGTGTTCTCTATGGTAAGGAAAATCTTTTAAGAGCGATGCCACCTTATCAATTTGGCGGTGAAATGATCAATTTTGTCGAAGAATATCAAAGCTCTTGGGCAGATATTCCACTGAAATTTGAAGCGGGTACTCAAAATGTTGTTGGAGCAATTGTCTTAGGTCAAGCGATTGATTATCTGCAGTCGATTGGCATGCAAAAAATTGCCAACTATGAACATGAATTAGTTGCCTATGCTTTACCGAAATTATTAGCTATTGACGGTTTAACAATATATGGACCTAAAGAGCCTGACCTTCATAACGGCGTTATATCATTTAATATCGATGGATTACATCCACATGATGTGGCAACAGCCTTTGATATGGATGGAGTTTCCGTTCGTGCCGGTCATCATTGTGCACAACCATTGATGAAATATTTAGGTGTAGTTGCTACAGTTCGGGCTAGTTTTTATTTGTACAATACCAAGGAAGATATTGATAAATTAATTCAAGCAATTTTAGATACAAAGGAGTTTTTCAAAGTATGAGTTTAATGGGAATGAGTAACTTATATCGTGAAGTGATTTTGGATCACTCAGAGAATCCACATCATAAACAAAAATTGGAAAAAGTAACTCAGGATATGACTTTGAAGAATCCAACTTGTGGTGATGTGATTCACTTAGAATTGTTGATTCAAAATGACACAATTGTTGACGCAGCTTTTACTGGTGATGGTTGCACGATCAGTCAAGCCTCAGCTAGTATGATGACCGATGCTATTATTGGCAAAAGTTGTGCGAGAGCTTTAGAAATGGCCCATATTTTTTCCGACATGGTCATGGGAAAGAAGCATTCATCGACTGATTTAGAAAAATTGAGTGATGCGGCAATTCTTTCAAGCGTTATGCAATTTCCAGCTCGAATCAAGTGTGCCACCCTTTGTTGGTGGGCTTTGAGAAAATCGTTAGGAGAAAAGAGCGATGATTGATTTAAACGATACAGAATATGAATACGGTTTTCATGATGATATTGAGCCTAAATTTTCTACGGGACGGGGATTGACTGAAGAAACTGTTCGCAAAATTTCGGCAGAAAAAAATGAACCTCAGTGGATGTTAGATTACCGCTTAAAATCGTATGAAATTTATAAAAAACTTGATATGCCTCATTTTGGACCTGATTTGTCTGATCTTGATCTGGAGCACATGCTCTACTATCAAAAGATGACTGATAAGAAATATCGTGATTGGAATGATGTTCCTGATAAGATGAAACAAACTTTTGATCGTCTTGGAGTCCCCGAAGCAGAACGGAAGTATTTGGCTGGTTCATCAGCTCAATACGAATCAGAAGTGGTCTATCACAATATGCGCAATGAGTTTGAAAAAATTGGCGTCTTGTTTACGGACACTGATACGGCACTGAAGAAGTATCCGAAACTCTTCAAGCAATGGTTTGGGAAATTGGTTCAACCAGCTGATAATAAATTTGCGGCTTTAAATGGAGCCGTGTGGTCAGGTGGATCATTTATTTATGTTCCTAAAGGTGTTCGGTGCGATATTCCGATTCAATCGTATTTCCGCTTGAATTCGGAAAATTCCGGTCAATTTGAAAGAACTTTGATCATCGTTGATGAAGGGGCCAAAGTAGATTATGTGGAAGGTTGTACGGCTCCCAATTACTCTTCCGACAGTCTGCATGCGGCAGTTGTCGAGGTCAACGTAGAGCGTGACGCTTATTGTCGATATACCACCATTCAAAATTGGTCCGATAATGTTTACAGTTTGGAAACTAAGCGTGCTGCTGCGGAGGAGAATGCCACAATGGAATGGGTCGATGGAAATCTTGGCTCAAAAGTTACGATGAAATATCCGAGTGTTTATTTGAACGGTGATAATGCCCGGGGTACGATGTTGTCGATTGCAGTCGCTAGTAACGGAATTCATCAGGATTCTGGTGCACGGATGATCCATAATGCCAAGAACACTTCTAGTTCGATCGTTTCCAAATCGATTGCGAAAACTGGTGGCTCTGTTGATTATCGAGGGACTGTACGTTTTGGTAAACATTCTGACGGATCAAAGGCCCACGTTGAATGTGACACAATCATTATGGACGACCAATCTTCATCAGACACGGTGCCTTACAATGAAATTGACAATGCCAATGTTTCGATGGAACATGAAGCTAGAGTTTCAAAAATTTCTGAAGAGCAATTGTACTATTTGATGAGTCGAGGTATTTCAGAAGAAAAGGCCACTGAAATGATTGTTATGGGCTTTGTTGAGCCATTTACGAAAAAACTGCCAATGGAATACGCCGTTGAGTTGAATCGTTTGATTAGCTATGAGATGGAAGGTTCGATCGGCTAAAGGATAAAATTTATGACAGAAGAAGATCAAGTAAAGAAAGACCAAATTATGATTGAATTAGAGGATGTGATTGACCCAGAATTAGGTATTGACTTAGTTAATCTGGGCTTGATCTATGGCGTTGAAATTAGAAATGGCAATGAAGCTATTGTCACGATGACTTTAACAACAATGGGATGTCCTCTGAGTGATATGTTGAATGATTCGATTATCGAAGCTGCTGAATCGGTTGAAGGAATTGATAAATGTGAAGTTGAGTTAGTTTGGTATCCAATGTGGGATATTTCCAAAATGAGTCGATATGCACGAATTTCTTTAGGAATCAGAGAATAATTCCATTTCAACCACTAGAATAAAATAATCGTTAATCTTATACTAGTAGTCAAAGAGGGGGAAGCAAAAATGAAAAATCCTAATTCCGATTGTACGGAAATCCTAGTCGGTAAAGCCGCTAGTATGGATGGTTCTACCATTGTCGCCCGCAATGAAGACGGTTATGGCCCAATTAATCCAATTAAATTTGTCGCACATAAAGCTAAAAACCAAAAAGATGCCATTTATGTGTCAAAGACTACTGGTGTGAAAGTACCACTACCTGAGCACGCATATCGTTATACTGCTACACCACAGGCAGACCAGAGTGATGGTGTTTATGAAGAAGCTGGTATCAATGAATTCAACGTTGGTATGAGTTCAACTGAAACTACTGCTACAAATGCCCGTGTATTAGGTTATGATCCACTAGTTCACGATGGCGTTGATGAAGAAGCAATGTTGACGTTAGTTTTGCCATATATTAAGAGTGCCAAGGAGGGTGTTATTCGTCTTGGTAAGTTGTTAGAAAAATATGGTACCGGTGAATGCAATAGTATTGCTTTCAATGATAAAAATGAGATTTGGCTTTTGGAAACTGCTGGTGGTCATCATTGGGGTGCTATGCGTTTGCCTGATGACACTTATGCAATTGTGCCTAACCAAACAGTTGTCCAAGAAATTGATGTTAATGATACAGATAATTTCTTAGTAGCAACTGACTTAGTTGAGTTTGTCGAAAAAAATCATTTAAATCCACAACCAGGTCACTTCAATTTCCGTGAGATTTTTGGTACACAAAGTGAAGCTGATGCATATTACAACACACCAAGAACTTGGTACGGTCAAAAAATGTTCAATCCTGAAATTGAACAAGATCCAACTTCACAGGACATGCCATTACTTAGAAAACCAGCTAAGAAGATAGCTATTGAAGATGTTCAAGCTTTCTTGTCATCACATTATAATGGTACAAAGTATGATCCATTTGGGACGTTTGCTTCAGGAACTAAGAAGGAGCAATTGCAATTCCGTTCCATTGCCATGGATAGAAATCAAGCTTCATCAATTTTACAAATTAGAAATGATGTCGATGACGATCATGCAGCCATTCAATGGTTAGCAATGGGCTTTTTCGCATATAGTCCATATGTTCCTTTCTATACCAACATCACTGATACACCTGAAAATTATAAGAATACTACTAATGAAGTTTCACTCGACAATATTTATTGGCTAGAAAAGACTTTGTCAGTTATGATTGAACCTCATTATCACGAGTATTCAGATATGATTCACGCATATTTAGATGGATGTCAATCATATGCCCGTCAAAGAGTCGCTGAAACTGATGTTGTGATCGATGAATTTACTGAATCACCATCACATTATTTGACCGATAGTAATCGTAAGACAGCCCAAGAGGTTACTAAGAGAACACATCAATTGTTCAATGATCTAGTCAAGAAAGGTTTGTTACTTTCAAAGACAACTTGGGAAAAGGGTCAAAACCTATAAAATAGCGAAACAAAAAGCAGAGAAAATATGTCTCTGCTTTTTTGTTGACTAAATGCTTAAATGATTTATTATTCTAGATAAATCAAAAATGGTGGTCAAGATGAAAAAAATCGATTTATATTACGAGTAATCTGCATTTTATTAGTTAGTGTTGGAGCCTTAACTTTGAATCAGCAGAAGGTAACAGCTAGCTCAAAAAGGCAGATGCCAACGTTGTTCTTCCATGGTTTTGGAGGAACAGTGCATTCGATGGATTATTTGATTGATCAGTCACAGGCCGATGGCTTTGCAACTCGAACTTTGACAATTTTCGTTTCACGAAAAGGAAAATTGAGTATTGATGGTTATTGGCCTCAAAATGCGAAGAATCCGGAAATTCAAGTGTTATTTGGTAATAATCATGAATCGGACTATCATCATACGGCTAAGTGGATCAATTCAGTCGTTAAAATGTTGCAAAGAAGGTATGGTGTGACTCGTTTCAATGCGGTTGCACATTCTTGGGGTAATAATGCCATCATTTATTATTTACAAAAATATAGTTCACGAAAAAATCAGCCTCAAATTGATTCCTTGGTAAATATTGCCGCCCCAATGCAAGTCTTGAGTCGTGAGATTTATCGTCGAAATGATTGGCGTTATTCGAACCAATTGACGAGGGATTTTCAAAAGTATACAACTCCAGATTCGACTATTAGGCGATTACACATTCGTGAATTAAATATTATTGGACAACTTTCTAAAAGAGATCATTTTGACAAAGCCGTACCGGTTTCTTCGGCCAAATCGTTGAAAAAAATTTTTCGTGGTCCACATCAAACTTACCAAGCACGAATTTTTACTGGACCTGAAGCTGAGCACAGTGCGTTGACTAGAAGGAATCCCAAGGTTTTACATGATATTGAAAATTTTTTATGGAATAGGCAAGAGTGATAGGCACATAAACTACATAACAAATTCATTATTTCATCACATTTGTTCTTTAAAGTATTAAGTAAAAATAAGAAAAATAGGTGACAGGATGAATTTCTTAATTATGGCAATTGTGTTTGTTCTGGGGATTTTCTTCTTGATGTCGGGCAGTCACGTCAAGAGTACGATAATTTCCCGAATTTTTTACTTTATTGGAACGTTCAGTGTGCTTTTAGCGATGTATATCGCCTGGCCAAAATAAAATCCCATCTTTAATCAAATGATTAGGAGATGGGATTTTTTATTCTATTGAGATGAGTCGAACATTATCAACAAAATCTGATAATTTTAATTTGTCTAATAAGTCATCAATTGTTCCATTCAAGTGACTAATATCTAGTGAAATTACAACGGTGGCGATTCCGTGAATAGGGATATTTTGATTAATGGTCAAGATACTGGCATTGGATTCTGAAATATCGACTAAAACTTTGGAAAGTATACCTTGCTGGTGGTGTAACATCATTGAGATAACAGCTTTTCGATCATTTAATTCTTCATCAGGTAAGAAAACTAAGTCTTTGTATTTATAATAAGTCCCACGACTGATGCCAACAACTTTCACAGCTTCACTAACGTTATGAACTTTTTTTGTTTCAAGTAGATTTCTAGCCTGAATCACTTTATCGAATGACTCGGGCAAAATTGAACTATCGACAATATAATATTTTTCCATTGTTTCCCTCCTAACAGTGTTGTATAAATTATATCATTTGCCAATTTGATTTAGTGATTTTATGACAAGAAACTGTATATGTCAGCGCTTTTCTGCTATTCTAAAATTGATTGGAGATGTTAATTTTGAAAACGTTAGTTGTGGTTTCTCATCCGGAGATAAATAATTCCCAAACTCAACAATTTTTGATGCAGGGAGCAAAAATGCTTGACGTTGTTTGGCATCATGTTGAAGGATTGGAAAAAATTGATGTCGATAAAGAGCAGAAGTTATTAATGGAAGCTGATCGAATAATTTTCCAATTTCCTCTGTATTGGTACGCTGCGCCGGCTGGCTTAAAAGACTGGGAAGATAAAGTTTTGACAAGAAATTTTATCTATGGTGATGGTAATGATAATTTAATGGATAAAGAATTTGGAATTGTTGTGACTACCGGGATGCCTTTGAAAGATTTTCAAAGAGGTGGTAGCGAAAATATCACTATCGATCAAATAATGGCACCACTACGAGCCATTGCCGATCGGGCAAAAATGCAAGTTTTGCCAGTCTTTACAATTGCCCAATTTCAATATTTAAAAGAAAACCAACAAATGCAATTATTAATAGATTATCAAAGATATTTAACTCAAAAATATCCTAATTCACTTAAACATCGTCAGAATTGGTTCATTCGCGAATTTAGCGACCGCTTTAAGAATTTTGATGAAACTAATTATTCGGAATGTGAAACGATTCTGGATACTTTTATTCAACAAAAGGAAGATTTAGAACAATTAAGAAGCACTATCGACTTAATTAAACAAGGGGAGGATGAATAGTTATGGAAGAGAGTACTGGTATTTGGTTGGCAGAGCAGATCGAAGCACTTTCTAAGAAACAAAAAGATTATGAAAATAGAGCTTTTTTAATTGCTATGAAAACAGCAGTCGAAGAACAAAATGATCGTTTAAGGCTATTAAAAGGTGAAGTTGATGGTCGACTTTGGAATCATGAACAGTGGTAATTTCTGAAAAAAAACAAGAATTTTTGTCACTTGGCACAAAAATGTTGTACCATTAAAAACATACTGTGAGGAGTGATATTTATTAAAAATTCAATGCAAGCGCGAGTCATCGGCCTAGTTAGTGGACTGATCCTGAACGCTTTTGGAAATGGCCTATGCATATCTGCTGACATGGGAAGTGGTCTTTGGACTGCTGCAGCGGTTAATTTAAATAAATGGTTTGCATGGAATACTGGATTGATCTTATTTATTTTTGGAGTTATCAATGCATTAACTAACCAAGTTTTAATTAAAAAATTTGATGGAAAACGACTAGTTGGACAAATTTTATATGTAATGTTCTTTAGTTATTTTGTAAATGTTTTTACAAATTTACTGACAGCAATTGGTGTTCCTAACTTGCCAATGCTGGTAAGAATGTTTTTGTCCTGCTTAGGAGTAGTCTTCTTTTGTGTGGCAATTTCGCTTTATCAACGAGCTAATATTGTCATGCATCCAAACGATGATACGACTAATATTTTACGATTTTTCTATTTGAAGGGGAATTCAACTAAGGCCCAAATTATTGATTTCTTGCCACCAATTATTATCATTATTATTGTTGCCTTTGGAATTCACGCAGTTTATTCGGTGAATGTTGCAACATTGTTCTCATTTATTTTTAATGGAATTTTAATTGCAATGTCGGATAAATATATTTGGCCACAATTAAAACATAATTTTAAAACACAAACAGATTAATATCTTAATATCTTGTTTTTCGCTGAATTTTTTTACTATAAGTCGTATAATGGATATACAAGATTAGGAGGCGCTTACATTTGAGCGGTATCTTGTGAGAAGTTTTAATAATTAATTAGGTGGTGCGTATTGATGAAACTAAAAGACAATACAGAGGCAAAGAGAATTTTATCGGAGCTGTATACCGATATTAATAATGAAAAAGAACTCGATAAAAATGACTATAGTAAAGATTTTGTTTTGAAAACATATAAATTATTAGATAAGAATTATTCAGAAGCATATTTATTTGGACGACTTCGAGATGATCGTCAAGTTCAATCAGTTCTGAAACGTATGGATAATGGTTCAGAATATCGTGAGCAGATTGATCAACTCTCCCGTAATTTGAATTACGCGATCAACTAAAATTTGAATATAATAGCAGCCATAAGGAGCTGCTATTTTTTTACTAATATTTTTGTTGTAAATGCAACAAAAATGAAGTAGAATATTTCTATTATGAAAAGAGGTAAGTCAATTGGTAGAAATTTTACGTTCGATTGGTGTCATTGCAAGGTCATTAGATTCAATTAGTAATATCGAATTTAAAGAATTGGATTTAACCAAAGGACAATATTTATATTTAGTCAGAATCTATGAAAATCCTGGAATAATACAGGAACGATTGGCTAACATGATTAAGGTTGATAAAACAACAGCCGCTCGTGCTATTAGAAAATTAGAAAAAAATGGATTTATTGAAAGACGTCAGTCATCTGATAATAAAAAGGAAAAGAAATTATTTGTAACGGAAAAAGGTAAAACAACTTATCCAATTATTCATCGGGAAAATCTCTATTCAAATCAAGTAGCATTAGATGGTTTAACCACAAATGAACAAAGAGAAATTTTTGTGTTGTTAAAAAAAGTCGAAGAAAATATTGCTAGTGACTGGGAATACGTGAAGAAAGGAAATAAACGACAATATTGAAAATTAGAAAATGTAATTTAGATGATTTAACGGATTTACAAAAATTAAGTTCAGAAACTTTCCAAGCAACTTTTGGAAAAGATAATACGAAAGAAAATATGCAAGAGTATTTAGAGGAAGCTTATAACAGCCAAGTTCTTACTAGAGAATTGAGTGATTCACATTCTGCTTTTTATTTTGTTTACTATGAAGATAAATTGGCAGGGTATCTGAAATTAAATATTTTGGATGCTCAATCTGAATCAATGCCAGCTGATTATTTAGAAATAGAACGAATCTACTTTAAAAAAGAGTTTCAGCATCTTGGATTAGGAACTAAATTATTTGAATTTGCCTTACAACGAGCACGTGATTTAAAGAAAAAGTATATTTGGTTGGGTGTTTGGGAAAATAATTATCCCGCTCAAAAATTTTATCAAAAATTAGGTTTCAAACGTTTTAGTCAGCATCATTTCGTTATGGGGGATTCAAATCAAACCGATTATTTACTCAAAAAGGAGTTGAGATCAACTAATGATTGACGATAGTTTTTGGAAACTATTTCCTCTAAAGTGATTGAAAAATTAAAGAAATTATCAGAAGGGTACTTTCAAGTTACTGGTCAAATTGAAAAACGAGCTTGGGACATAACTATTTTTTACTACTAAATTTGCAGCATAAACGCGGAACATAACATAGCAATCTCTTCTTAAACAAATATCACCGGGTAATCGTTCTTTGATTACCCGGTGATATTTGCCTTAATGCTCGAATGACCCTGTTATGTCCCGCTTTCGCTTTTCTTAATTTAAAATCAAATCTTTTTGATCATTATCTATCATACCGAAGATCAAGATCAGTATTCCAACAATTAGTGAACCGACGAAGTAAAAGAAAATTGTGGTGATACTTAAATTGATACTTAATGAAAAACCAATTAAGTAAGGTCCGATGGTTGCACCAATGCGGCCGATGGATTGAGTGAAACCAATTCCTACACCACGGATTTCAATGGGATATTGAGTAGGGGTCAATGCAATTAAGATGCCCCAAGCTCCAAGTGTAAAGAAAGATAATAGGCAACTACTGAATACAACCCAGAAAGTTGTTTGAGCAGTTCCAAATAAAAAGGCTCCGATGATAGTTCCAACTAAGTATATTTCTAGTACTCGTTTTCGAGTTAATTTACCCATCAAATAAGCAGCTAGGAAATATCCTGGTAATTGAGCAAAACTCATCACTAGTGTGTAACGAAAACTGTGGACAATGGAGAAGCCACGTTTGATCAAAACACTCGGTAGCCAAAGAAACATTCCGTAATAAGTAAACATGATGATAAACCACAAGAGACTTAGACAAATAGTAGCTCGACGATATTCAGGTGAAAATATTTGTGACATCGCTTTTTTTAAATTCAAGCGTTCATTCTTGGTATTTGTCTGTTTAGGTAAGTGGCGTCGAATAACTAGCGTATAAAGTGCCATCAGTGAAGTGATAATGACTGTGAAACGCCAACCGTAGATCGGCATGAACATAAAAGCTAAAAGGGATGCTAAAATCCAACCAATAGCCCAGAAACTATCGACTAAAATTAGCATTTTAGATCTCTTATGACCAGAGAAAGAATCGGCAATGATCGTTGTGGCAACTGGTAGTTCACCACCTAGACCAATACCAGTTATGAAACGGACGAACATGAATTGTCCTACGTTAGCCGTTAAAGATAAAACTAAATTGCTGACGGAAAATAATAATAGAGTAATGATAATAATATTTTTCTTGCCAAATTTGTCAGCTAAATAGCCAAAGAGAATCGCACCGATCATCATACCGACGGTGGTGATTGAACTAACCAATCCAATTTGATTGTCATTCAAGAGCCATTCTTTTTTTATTAATGGCATGATAAATGAAAGTAACGCTACGTCGGCAGCGTCGAAGAGCCAAGCAGTACCAATGACCATGAGTAACTTTAGGCCACTCTTATCCTTTACTTGTGCATCCAAAACAAAAAGTACCTCCCAAAATTATGATATAAAATAAATATAATTATTAAAGGTAAAATTTACCTTTAATAATGAAAATCAAGACTATCATTAGTCTTGAAATTGGTCAAGTACTCACTTTAATTTGTACAGTTTTGCCGGACGTCCACTTTTGCCATGCTCAATCCCAACTTCTATAAATAACGGTGCATGAGTCTTGCGAAAATTCGAATTGTCGATTTTTTGATATGGTTCTTTCCAAAAAGTTGCGTATACTTCGCGTGCTTCTTTTAAGGTAAATTCTTCTCCTAAAATCAGTAGGATGGTTGGCGAATAATTTAGCCGATTAGTTACTCGTTCAAAAGCGTGACGCAAGATCAGTTCGTGATCACTACTCAAATGTTGCTCATTGCGGTACTGAGAAATATTTTTATAGAAGTCTTCATCAGAAATTTGCTTTTTAATCGTTTGGAAGCTCAGATCACCATTTTTTAAAGTGAAGAAATTATCAGCGTAGTCCACGCTAAACCATCTGGCATCGCTAGCTCCAAATCCGGCTACTAGTTTTGGCGTTGAGGGCAAGTAGGTCATGTAGCTAAGGGCAACTTCACGGTTTTTGATTGATCGATTGATATCACTAAAAGTTGCCAATTGTTCGGTGTAAAAATTAGGTAAGTTAATTCCAATTTTATCTTTTATCAATCGTAATGAACCTTGTTCAGCATTTTCGTCGGCTCGCAAAATAGTTGCTGGGAGTGACCATCGATTGACTTCAGGCCCCAGAGAATTTTTAACTAACAGAATTAGAATTTTTTTGCTGGCGGTATCAAAACTCCAAATAATATTGACGATACTGATTTTTAAATGTTCATTGATTGTAATATTACTCATTGACATCCTCCATTGTTGATTTGTCACCATTATAATTGACTTGTGGTATAGTTCCAATACTTTTCCTTGTGTAATTTGTTAGGACCATCTATAACTTAAGTAGAGACCGAGGAAGGTCTCTAAGGTGATGATTAGTTTTTAAACCCGCAGAATCAAAATTGTCATCATCGATGGTTCTGCTCATATCGATAAAGATCGATCATGAGGGGGAAACATATATGAAAAAACTTTTAAGAAATAGCTTATTACTTGGAGCCGCTGTGCTCGGAGTTGGTTCAGTAGGAAGTGTAGTTGATGCTGCCACAACTACTCCTACTCCAGTAAGCAGTTCTGCTACAGCAGATATTACACCTGGAACAATTTCATTGAGCTCAGCTCCTAGTTTTAGCTTTGGTACAGTTCCTGCTTCAGCTGACGATGCAACGTATACATCAACGTCAGTAACAGGAGACATTGCCTTGGCTGATGCTGGTTCAGGAGCCGGTTATACGGTTAGTGTTGCAGCTAGTCCATTTACGGCAACTGATGGTTCTTCTTTGAAGAACGCTCAATTGAGTCTTGATAATAATGTTACGACACCTGTGAAGGCCGTTGATGCAGATAACGTATCAACTCCACCTACATTGATTGCTAATTTGACGTTGTCTAATTCACCAGTTAACGTCTTGAGTGCCGCTAGTGGTTCTGGTGTTGGTGCTTACACTGCATCGTATGCTGACGGCGACGCTTTATTGAAGGTACCAGCTGGTAATATTGGTGGATCATATAGTTCAACATTGACTTGGACTTTGTCAAATGCACCAACAACAGCTCCAACTTCATCAACAACAGCTTAATAAAAATCTTTGAGGGCTTGTGACAATTTGTCGCACGCTCTCTTTTTTTCAGGTGAGATGATATTTTGAAAAAATACTTTAAGACTTTCATGATATGTTTGGTTGGTATTTTAGGGCTTGTTTTTTTTAATACACTAGATGTGAAAGCAGCACAAACTCCAGCACAACCAGTAATTAATTACAGTGTCACGCCAATTCAATCTCAGTATCAATTTGATAAGAAAGTTACTTACTTTGATTTAAAAGTAACACCTAATCAAAAATTATCTGTAAGCTTTAAAATTAACAATAACGATACTAAAGCGCATACTTATACCGTTATGATAAATCGTGCATCGACTGATACTAATGGTGTTATCGCATATAACGATAGCAAAGTAGAACCTGATAAATCTTTGAAATATGATATCCAGAAATTAGTTAGCTATCCTAAAAAGGTTTCCGTTGGGCCTAAAACTTCTAAAGAAGTTACAGTTAACATTAATGCTCCGAGTGGAACTTTTAATGGAGTCGTACTAGGAGGTATTCTTGTTGAACAAGATGATCAAGTTAATAAGAAGAATCCTAAAGGTGTCACAATTAAGAATAAGTATAATTATGTCTTAGGTTTACAGCTACTTCAAAATACTAAACCTGTTAAGGCTAATTTAAAATTTATCAAGGCATATGAAACAACTAAAAATGGACAGGTGTTTGTGAACGCACTGTTGGATAATGATGTCCCAAGAATCGAATCCGGGGTTCAAATCAATAGTAAAGTTACAGACAGTAATCAAAAAGTTGTTTTACAATCGAAAAAAGCTAATATGGATTTAGCACCTAATAGCTATTTCAATTATCCGGTCAATATTAATACCGTCGTAGGTACGAATAAGAATAAGCGGTTAAAGCCAGGAACTTATCAAATGACTTTAAACATCAAAGCTAATAATGGTAAAGATATTTGGAATTTACAACGTAAATTTACTGTCACAAGTCAAGAAACTAAAGCTATTAATAAGAAGACTCCAGTTGATCGTGGTTCTAAAGATTTAATTATCGGAATCATCGCTGGCTTAGTAGTAATTAGTGGATTGGTAATTTGGTACTACAGAAAGCACAAATTGAATTAAAATGTGTGACACAAAAAAAGATCCTTAGTAATCAAGATTGATTGCTGAGGATTTTTTTAAAATACATTTATTAAAACTGTACCAGTAACTACTAAAAATAAGCCAATAATTGAATAAATTGAGAGCGTTTCTTGATAGAAGACGATGCCTGCAATGGTTACTAATATCAGACCGACGCTTCCCCAAGTAGCGTAAGTAAGACTTAGTGGCAGGCGTTTCAACACGTGGGAGAGTACGAATAGACAAATAAAGTATGACAAAAGCGTCCCCAGTGTTGGTAATAAGTTAGTAAAACCATTAGTTTTCTTTAATAAAGAAGTTCCTAGAACTTCAAATCCAATTGAAACCAATAATAGTAAGTAGTTCATAAGCTTTTCCTCAGCATCAAAAAAATTTCTTTCATAATCATACACGCTTTTTTGTAAAAAAACACCAATTATTTTTGATGATTTAATATTAAATTCATCATGTTTAATTATATTCAAATTATGATTGACATTAGTATTAAATTATATTAATTTTATTAGGACTTTTGACGGGGGTAGGGGATTAGTTTGTTATTTGAAAATGATCTGGCGATTTTTAAAGTTCAAATGAAAATTGCCTTAAAAGAGAAATTTTACTTTGTTTATACATTGCTATTACCAATCTTTATGGTTTTTTTGAATAAAAATTTAAATTTTCAAGATGATGATTCACTCTATATTTATTGGTCCTACATTGTTGTAACCACGGTTTTTAATGGCTTTTTGATAAATATTGTTAGATTGCGTGAAAGTGGCTTTTTTAAAACGTTGATTTTTCTAGTTGAGTCGAAAAATATAATTTTATTTTCGAATATTTTTGTTCAATTAATAATCGTCCAATTAGAAATTTTACTATTCAATATCTTTGTGACCTTATTCATTACTCATCTTTCTCTAATAACTTTTTTATATGGATTTCTAACATCCTTTTTGGCCACATTGTTGTCAGCAGCAATGATGGTTTTGTTCTTATTTATTAAGATGAAACAGGACTCGTTTAATTTCTTAATTGGGAGTTTATTCGTTTTAGGGATTGTCTTATTAGGACTGCGTCCAAATGGGATTTTGGAATATTTTTTAACAATCTTAAATCCTTTCCAAATGATTTACGAACTTTATATTGTTCACTGCTCATCAAGTACGTTAAAATTTTTGATTGGTGGTTGTACAATTTTGTATTTAACAATAGCTGGGATCTTACTTCCAAAAATTTCAATTAATCGGTATTTAAAATGAAGATAGAAAATTTTAGTTATTATTATAAGAAGCATGTGATTTTTCATGATGCTAATTTCTATTTTGAAGATGGAAAATTGAATTTCATTTTGGGAGAGAAAATGAGTGGAAAATCAATCATTTTGGATCAAATTGCGGCAGAAAATTCTAATTTTACAGGTTTTCCTAAAGCTAGGGAGATTGCCTATTTAGCACAAGAGAATCATTTTCGCATAGGGTTGACAGTTCGAGAAATAATTGAATTTGTTCAACAATTGGGCAGTGCTAGAAGATTGGCACTGCCACAAACGCTACAACGAATTTTAGATATAAAATACTGTGATTTGGTCTTCAGTGATCGAAAAATTTTGTTAGTGTATTTAAATTTATTGGTTGATAAACAACTGTATTTGTTCGATGAACCAGAGATGGGATTGAGTTTGACACATTCAAAAATCATTTTCGATTGGTTACGTACTTTAATTAAAGAGGATAAGACAGTTATCCTGACCACTAATAAATTGGATAATATTTTAGATACCGATAATGTCAATTTTATAAAAAATTCTGAAGAAATTTTGTCTGATAATTATTTAAAAATTAAGTCACGCATGGCTTTTTAGGGGAGAATATTTTGAAAAAAGCAATTTTATTTATTATGATGTTGCCACTGTTTTTGACTGGATGTACAAATTTAACGCCCAATCAATCGACAAATACCACTAATCAAGTGAGTGCTCAGACAATCAGCCAGTGGACGTATCATTCAGGTGATAAACCCGTTAAAATAATCAACGGGGATAAGCCGACCATCAGTTATAAATCTTTTGAGCAATCACACATTGATTTTGGTGGCTTAGATAATTTAAATCGGACTAAGAGAGCTACTGCTTACTTAACTCGCAATAATTTAGGACGTTCGTACACGCGGACAGAACAAACTTGGCGACCAACTGGCTGGCACAACCAACCGAAATATATTAATGGTCGCAGAGTGATTGCTCAAAATCGGGGTCATTTGATTGCTTATACGATGACCTTTAATTTGAATAGAGATGGTAAAGCTGAACAAGGACAATTAGGGAGTATCGATAATCCCTATAATTTATTCACTCAAACTGAATTTTCAAATCAAAAAACTATGGTTGAAATAGAACAGACTGTTCGTAATGCTTTAGCAAGAAATAAAAAGATGGTTTATCAAGTGACACCAATTTTTCGAGGACAAGAATTGATGGCTCGTGGTGTTTGGGTTCAAGGAATTTCTAATGATGGTAGTGTTAAGTTCAATCGCTATCTTTGGAATGTTCAAGACCAGGTACAATTTGATTACGCAACTGGAAGATCACAAGTGAAAAGAGATTTTCAAGTTCCGGAAGTTAAAACACAACATTATCAGTCAAAGAACTATCATCGTAATTCTTATTGACTTAAACATATGTTTAAGTGTTAAAGTACACCTGAGGTGAAAGTATGAGTGAATTAGAAAAAATAGAGAAAATTCATTTCGTTCCTGGTAAAAATTTGGTTGATTCTAAGACTAAATCGCAGTACCAAGCTCAATTAGCTAAGACTGACAATTTGCGTGATTTAATTGATTTGAAGAAAAAAGCTTGATTCTCAAAAAAGAATCAAGCTTTTTTAGTTAAAATTAATCGTCAATTGTCCCAGTTGGTCGATCTTACTGATCAATTGATCACCGGGCTGAAGAAATTCTTGTGGATTTCTACCTGAACCGACACCACCAGGAGTTCCGGTGAAGATGAGGTCGCCGGGATATAGTTTTGTAATACTTGAAAGGTAGCTGACTAAATCATTCGTGTCAAAAATTAAGTTTTTCAACTGGCTATGCTGCTTTTCTACACCATTGACTTGAGTCGTAATACTTAGACTTCCTAAATCGTCTATTTCGTCTGGAGTCGTTAGCCATGGTCCAATTGGTGAAAAGTTTTGATACGACTTGGCAAGTGAAAATTGTGAATTGGCATTCAGAAATTGGAGCTTTCGATCTGATAGATCTTGTCCGACCATGAAACCGGCGATATGTTGAGAGGCTTCTTTTACTTTTATGTCGCGGCCGCCTTGACCAATCACAATTACGAGCTCTGTTTCCCAATCAGTTTGGGGACTGGGAATTTTAACGGTTGGATTAGGGCCAGTCAACGAACTGACAAATTTAGTAAAAATGTTGGGTGCTTTTGGAGCCGTAGTTTTTAACTCCTTCATATGGTCACGATAATTAAACCCCACGGCAAAAATTTGTTTTGGCTCAGCAATTGGTAGTGAGAAATCACGCATATTTGGTTTAGCTCTTTTCTCACTGAAAAACAATTTATCATTCAGATGTGGTAGCAATTCTTGGAGATTCTTGACGCCGTTTACTAATTGAATATTATCGTCGTTGACCAGAGCAACGCGATTTTTATACATAGCTAATTTCATGTTATCCCTCTTATCGTTAAATACCTCTATTCTATAACTTACTTCTGTAATTGACATATAATCAAATTAAAATTATTATAATTATTTATAAATGAGGAGGGAGATACGTATGGATAACAGTCTAAGTATGAAGACAGCAATTAAAGATACTCTACCAACGGTATTTGGATATATCGGTATCGGCATGTCTTTTGGCATCGTTGCGGCAGCCAGTGGTTTAAACGTTTTAATGGCGACTTTAATGTCATTGATCGTTTATGCTGGTTCGGCACAATTTATTTTAGTTAGTTTGTTAGTGATCGGGACACCAATCGTTTCAATCGTTTTGTCAGTTTTTTTGGTCAATTCACGGATGATTCTCATGAGTATGACGACTGCCACATTTTTCAAAAAAAATACCATGTTAGAAAATATCCTAATAGGAAGTCTAATAACCGATGAAAGTTTTGCTCTGAGTATGAATAAATTAAATTATACTGATGGTAAATTGTCGTTTAAGTGGTTCAATACGGTAAATGTTTTAGCCTATTTAGTGTGGGCTGCATCAACTTTTGTCGGGGCAATGCTCGGCAAGGTCATTACTGATCCAGAGCAATTAGGACTAGATTTTGCTTTAGTGGCAATGTTTATCGGGTTGTTATACTTACAATTGATTAGCGATAAATCGATATCATTAAAAGTTCAATTATTAGTAATCTTGATAATGCTGCCATTAGTCTATTTTGGCTTAGTTTTTATCTCAAGTAATTTATTAATTTTAATCGTAACCTTAATAGGTTGCGCAATTGGGGTGGTGTTGAAACATGCCATCGACTAATTTTATTATTTGGACAATGATTTTTTGCGGACTGGCGACATGGCTATCACGGATCTTACCATTCGTTTTACTAAAAAAATTTACATTACCACCCAAAGTCGTAGAATTCTTAGGCTTTGTGCCAATCACCATTATGGCAGCGTTATGGTTTGAGAACTTATTTCATCAGCAAATCGGTCATCTGCCACAAGTTGATTTACCAAATTTGTTAGCATCAATCCCAACCGTTATAACGGCAGTCTTAACTAAGAAGTTACTTCTAATTGTCATCGTGGGAATAGTTTCACTAGGGTTAGTTCGACTAATTATTTAGTTATTTAACAATATTTGCGATGTTTATAAAATTTTGTCTCATTCGAATGAAAAGGTTTACATTTGTCATCATTGTGATAATCTGAACTAGAAAGCGAGGTTATTGTGATGGCAGACTATAATTTTTTAACACCATTTACGTTTAAAAAAGGCGTGACAGTTAAGAATCGGATTGTTATTCCACCAATGACAGAAGAAATGAGCTTTTCTAATGGTGAAGTTACAACTGATGAACTCCGTTATTATCATTTGCACAGTGGTGGAGCAGGGATGTTCATTACCGGTGTGGCTAATGTTAATGCACTAGGTAAAGGTTTTGAGGGTGAACTTAGTGCTGAGGATGATAGATTTATTCCTAGTTTGACAAAATTAGCACATGCTATGCATAAAGATGGTACTAAAGCTATTTTGCAAATCTTTAGTGCCGGTAGAATGTCTTCAACGGCCATTTTGAGAGGGCAACAACCAGTTAGTGCCAGTGCAGTTAAGGCTACCAGAAGAAACTCCGAAACTCCTAGAGCTTTGAGTGAAGCAGAAGTTGAACAAACAATTAAGGACTTCGGTCAAGCGGCAAAACGTGCTATTTTGGCAGGTTTTGATGGGGTAGAAATTCACGGAGCCAATACTTATTTGATTCAACAATTCTTCTCACCAAATTCAAATCGTCGGACTGACAAGTGGGGTGGCAGTCTTGAAAAGCGGATGGCTTTTCCTTTGGCAATTATCAAAGAAGTTCAAGCAATTATTGATAAGTATGCTGACAAGCCATTCTTGATGGGGTATCGTATTTCTCCAGAAGAGATCGAAACACCTGGAATTCGTTTCGATGATACTTTGAAATTCATTGATGTTTTAAAAGAAACACCGATTGATTACTTACACGTTTCAATGGGTAATGTTTGGAGAAAATCGTTGAATGACAAGTCAATTACGACTCCTTTGAATTTGACGATTAAACAACATATCGGAGATTTACCATTGATCGGTGTTGGCGATATTCAAACACCAGCAGATGCACAAAAAGTTCTTGATGAAGGCATCGACTTTGCAGCTTTGGGTCGTGAAATGTTACGTGAACCTAAGTGGGTTCAAAAAGTTGAAGCAGGTGATGAAAAAGCTATTCGTTACAAAATTTCACCAGAAGATCATGAAGAATTAGGGTTAGTTGGAACTTATTGGGAATTCTTGATGCAAGGCTTCCATGATGGGTTGCAATTGAGTAGTGAACCTATTACTGAAGAAAGTCGTCAGAAATTTAATAACGCCTTAGATCATATTTTTGGTGGCGGCGAATAGATACATTAAAATAAATAGTCCTGTGATTGCAGGGCTATTTTTTTGCATTTGACACATATATCAAGCTGATATATATTGAATTAGTTACATATCAAGGAGAGAAAAATGTATGACTTGTTTGTTTTAGGACAGTTGATGGACGAATCAATGAGTGGATATTTGATGCGGCAAATTTTGCAACAATTAGTCGGATCTAGTCGTAAGATTAGTTTTGGAATGATTTATCCATTATTTAAGCGCTTGGATGAAGCCGGTTTTATCGAATTGCATGAAACCAAAGAATCCGGCCGGGTTAAAAAGGTTGCGACGATAACCGAGAACGGACGCCAACAGTTTTTTAAATTAATGGAAAAGAAGATTCCTGTAAATTCTAATTTGGAATTCACCTATAATGTAAAGTTTCGTAATTTTCATCAAATAAATGAGAATTTACGTCAACAAATATTGCGTGATTACTGTCAATATTTAACGCAGGAAAAAACTTTGCTCCAAAAACAGATGGCTGATTTGCCGCGGACTAATATCTCGAAGTCGGATCTGCAAAATGCATTGTGGGTCAATGATTTAAAAGCTGTCAAAATTGAGGCTGCATTAAAATGGGCAAATGATTCATTAAACAAACTTGAGAAATAGAGGGAATATTTTGGAAGAACCACGAATTATGTCGAAAAAGACAATTTTATTAATGGCAGTCGTAACTGGGGTTATTGTTGCCAATTTAAATTTTATTCAACCAATCGAAAATTTAATTGCGAATGATTTTGGTGTTTCAAAATCAGTTGTTGGGATGCTGGCGATGGTGACGCAATTAGGTTACGCCTTGGGTTTATTATTGATCGTACCGTTGGGAGATATTTTTAATCGTTACAATTTAATTCAATTTATGATGATTTTATCAATTATTTCGTTATTATTAGCTTTTCTAGCACCAAACGCAGCCGTCTTTGCAGTTGCCACAGCTTTAATCGGAATCACGTCAGTTGCACCACAAATTATTATTCCTTACGCTGGCTATTTAGCACCGTCATTGCAACGAGGGAAAGTTTTAGGAATCGTTTTGAGTGGCTTGTTAACAGGAATCTTGTTATCACGGTCTTTCAGTGGATTATTAGGTAGTGTAATGCCATGGCAAGATATTTATTTGTTAGCGGCTGGAATCGATTTGGTATTTCTAGTAATTGTGCATCTGTTTTTACCAAAAGATGCTCGAGGACATCAAGATTTGAAGTATTTACCAGTTATCAAAACTTTACCAAAGTTGTTTACTACTCAAAAAGCTCTGAGAAGTTCAGCTGTCAATGGATTCTGCATGTTTGGGATGTCAAACGTTCTTTGGTCAACCTTAGCCTTCTATTTAGCTGACCAATATAATTTAGGCAGCAGTGTCGCCGGATTACTAGGCCTCTTAGGAATTGCCGGGGTTTTAGTAGCACCATGGGTTGGAACATTAGTCGATGAACGATCACCAAAACTAACTATTGGTTTAAGCATGATCCTCTCAGGATTAGGATTCTTAGTATTTTGGCTAATCGGTTTTTGGATGATAGGATTAATCGTCGGAATCGTCTTACTAGATTTAGGGACACAATTTAGTCAAGTGTCGAACCAGGCAATTGTCCAATCACTCAATCGAAAACAGAGCAGTCGTAATAATTCCATCTTCATGTTCAGTTACTTTTTAGGTGGCTCTTTCGGGACACTTTTCGCTACCTGGGCATGGAGTCACGCTGGCTGGTCCGGAGTCTGCTTAGTCGCCTTAGTATTTTTAATTATTGCAGTTATCGACCATTTTGTATTAGGTGAACCTGAGAAATTGAATAGAGAAGCCTAATTTAAAGTGGTGTTGTTGATGCCGTCTTCCGCAACAGCTCTGGGAAATCGCAGAACGATGTGGGCACAACTTGAAGCCAATTCCAAACCCGGGAATTGTCTCCAAGATTGGCCTTTGTCTAGGTGCTAAAGCACCAAGACAAATTTCGCTTCTGAATTTCCCAGAGCTGTTGCTCCAGACTAAATCCGATTCTTTGCAATTGATCAGTAAATTCTGAAGTGGATACTATTCTATTTAGAATGAGTGAAGAACTGGTTTATAGTTTGGATAAGTTATGCTTTTTCAATTTTTAATTAATTTAAATTATAAAAAAAAGAGGATCTTACTAGTAACCGCAGATTTGCTGCAGTCTAGTAAGATCCTCTTTTTTTGAATTATTGAATAAGGGAACACAATAATCCATCAAAATATAAATCCTAAATCAGAATAGAATTACTATTTTTAAAGGAATGGAAAGCAAATAACTAAAGAAAGTGAAATTCAGTCCGGAATAGCAAAGCCGATTTGGCTCAGTGGTGAAATTTTACTTAGCGCTTTAGCGCTTACGTAAAAGGCCGAGCTTGGAAATGCCGCGCACTTTGCGGTAGTTTCAAGTCGTGCCCACCACGTTCCAGCCAAAATCGGCTTTGCTATGGAGGACGGCATACTACACACACCTCCAAAAACCTTTTTATTTTATAAATTATTCCATTTGTTATATTATTTTTGCGAACGTTTATAAATGAGGGTATAAATATGGAAAAATTTTCGTTATTAATTGTTTTGTTTGCAGCTTTAGCCACACCGCTAATCACGGCCAAATTCCACTTGACTAGGATGCCAACAGCAATCTCTGAAATTTTGATGGGGATAGTAATTGGGAAGACCGGTTTAAATATCGTTCAACCAGATTCTAGCTTGCAATATGTCGCTAATTTGGGTGTTATTATGCTGATTTTCTTAGGAGGAATGGAGATTGACTTCTCCTTATTAGAGCCTAAAAAGGATCAATATTCACCGTTAGGGACCTCTTTAGCAGGATTCGGTTCGATTTTGTTCATGTCCTTGATTCTGGGTGTAGTAGTCTATAAGACTGGAGTCTTTAATGAGTTTATTTTGGCAGTTATTTTATTCAGTACGATTGCCATGGGAGTGATCATTTCCTTATTAAAAGAAGTTGGATTGCTCGAAACTAACTATGGGCAGACGATTCTTTTAACATCGGCAATGGGGGAATTTATTCCATTGTTAGCCTTAACAGTTTATGCGGCGATTAAACGTCAAAACTACATATCCGTTTTTGGATTACCGGTGATTTTTCTGATTGCCATAATCTTGTTACGCCGTTTCAATCGGATCTATGTTTTCTTTGATAAAATCGATAAATCAACGACACAACTAGATATTCGATTAGCATTTTTCTTGATTTTTACTTTAGTAACTTTTGCCGAACAAATCGGAGCAGAAAATATCTTAGGAGCCTTTTTAGCTGGAGCAGTTATGAAATTACTGCGTCCGAAAGAGGACACCGAGGAAAAACTTAGTTCAATGGGTTATGGTTTCTTTATCCCAGTGTTCTTCATTACGACAGGGGTTAAATTGAATTTACGGACTCTGTTGACAAATAAAGAAGCACTGCTATTAATTCCAGTGTTTTTCATTGCCTTTATTTTGAGTAAGACGATTGTTTATCTAGTATTCCGCAAAAAATTTGGCAAGCGTTATTCAGTGGCAGCGGCAGTTCTGACTTCAACGACCATCACACTAGTTTTGCCAATTTTGGAAGTTGGCCGCAATTTAAAATTGATTACAACAGCGCAGTCAGGGGCAATCACTTTGGCGGCAATTATCACTTGCTTGATTTGTCCAATTTTATTCAATAAAATACTAAGTCATGAACCGGTAACAGAAAAATAATGATACTTTTTAGAACAAATTTGTGCTTTTTTTATAAAGTTGCGTTACACTATACCTGTTAAATAAAAAGTAACAGATAGAAAGGTGATATGATGGCAAAGTATGAAGCAAGTACTGAAGAAAAACATATCGAAATCGTAAATGTTGCTAGTCTCGAAAATCGTGTTCGTGACCACATGAGTAATGAAAAAGGTGCCTTTGGGTACATTCGTGGCGGTTCAGAAGATGAATGGACGATGAAGCAAAATACGGAAGCCTTTAATAAGAAGAAAATAATGCCTCGTGTCTTGCAAGGTATCGATCACGCAGATTTGAGTACCAAATTATGGGATATTGATTTAAAAACTCCTATCATTGAAGCTCCATCAGCTGCACATGGCTTAGCTCATGCCAAAGGTGAAGTTGATACGGCTAAGGGTGTTGCCAAAGCTGGTTCAATTTTTTCAATGAGTACTTATGGCAGTACTAGTTTGGAAGATGGTGCGGCTGCTGCTCCTGGTGCTCCACAATTTTTCCAATTGTATATGAGTAAAGATGATAACTTTAATGAATTCTTGATTAAGAAAGCTGTTAAGGCTGGAGTTAAGGCAATTATCTTAACAGTTGATTCAACTTTGGGTGGATATCGTGAAGAAGATATCATCAACAAGTTCCAATTCCCACTACCAATGCCAAACTTAGCTGCCTATTCAAATGGTGATGGCGAAGGTAAAGGAATTTCTGAAATTTATGCGGCTGCCAAACAAGGTATCGTACCTTCAGATATTCAAAAGATTAAGGATTTGTCAGGTTTACCAGTTTTCGTCAAAGGTATTCAATCATCAGACGATGCTCAACTTGCTATCGACTTTGGTGCTGATGGAATTTGGATCTCTAATCACGGTGGTCGTCAACTTGATGGTGGACCAGCATCATTTGATGTTTTGCCAGCAATTGCCAGTGTTGTTGACAAACGTGTTCCAATTGTCTTTGATAGTGGTGTTCGTCGTGGTGAACATGTCTTCAAAGCTTTGGCAAGTGGAGCTGATTTGGTCGCTATCGGTCGTCCAATTATTTATGGTTTAAATCTTGGTGGTGCCCAAGGTGTTACTGATGTAATTGAACATCTCAACATGGAATTGTCGATTACGATGCAATTGGCAGGTACTAAAACAATTAATGATGTAAAAAATACACAATTACTAGATTAATTTATTAGAAACAGTTTAAAAAACATTAAATTAGCGGTATTCTTATTTAATTATGAGAATATCGCTAATTTTTGTAATTTGATTAGAAAAAATGCAAGAAAGTAAATAACGTTTGACCTCGAGTGAACTTTAGGGTGTAAAGTGTTAGTAATGCGTTTTTTTTAATATAGTATTTTAGATTTGAAGGTGAGATAAATATGGGGATTTTTTCTCGTTTAAAGTGGTTCTTTAAAAACCAATGGAAACAATATTTGATTGGTGTCTTGGCATTAGTTGTCGTGGCTATCTTCAATGTTATTCCACCAAGAATTATTGGGGATGTTGTCGATGCCGTCAGTAAGAAAAATATGACTGTTCGTTTTCTTATTATCAGTATGTCGATCTTTTTGGTGACAGCGATTGCACAATATTTATTAAGATATTTATGGCGAAAAATGATTTTCGGCAGTTCTTTTGTCTTGGAACGTGAATTAAGAAGTCGTCTGTATCGCCAATTCATGAAAATGGATGCGACTTTTTATAAGAAATGGCGGACTGGTGATTTGATGGCTCACGCTACTAATGATATTGATGCTGTTCGTGAAGTTGCCGGGCCAGGCATTTTGACCTTAGCTGATTCAATTATTACTGGTACTTCAACAATTTTAGCCATGGGATTAATGATCAGTTGGAAGTTAACACTTTGGGCTGTTTTACCACTATTGTTATTAGGGATTATGGCTAATATTCTAGGTGGCAAAGTTCACGATGCATTTTCTAAGTCACAAGCTGAGTTTTCTAATATCAATAATAAAACTCAAGAAAGTATCGTTGGAATAAAAGTTCTCAAGGCTTTAGGCCAGGAACGTGAAGATGAAGAGGATTTCGATAAATATGTCGACGATAACATTGCGGCTAACAAACGTTCTTATCGTTTAGATTCTTTGTTTGATCCACTGACGACTCTAATCATGGGGATTTCTTATGTGATCACAATCATTTTTGGTGGTTTATCAGTCTTACACAATCAGATTACAATTGGACAGTTGGTTTCTTTCATTACTTATATGACACAATTGACTTGGCCAATGTATGCGGTTGGAAGTTTGTTTAATGTTTTGGAACGTGGATCTGCTAGTTATGATCGTATTAGCGAACTATTGGGTGAAAAGTCCTCTTTGGTTCATCCAAAACACGAAATTGAAGAAGTTCCTGATGGTACTTTGGATTTTAATATTCATTCATTTCATTATCCAGATGATGATCAAGCGACAGCTTTACGAGATGTTCACTTTCAATTAAAAGAAGGGCAGACATTAGGAATTGTTGGCCCAACTGGTGGTGGTAAATCAACTATCATCAGTCTTTTGATGCGTGATTTCGATCATTATGATGGCTCTATTAAAGTTGGTCAATATGATATTCGTAAATATAATCTTGACAATTATTTGAATACGATTGGATACGTTCCACAGACTAACTTCCTATTTTCAACGGATATTCGTGATAATGTTCGTTTTGCCAATATTGAAGCTAGTCAAGCGGAAGTTGAAGCAGCTAGTAAGGTGGCCGACTTGGATGCTGATATTGAAAAGATGCCTAATGGTTATGACACTGAGGTCGGTGAACTTGGGGTATCTCTTTCAGGTGGACAAAAACAACGTCTGGCAATTGCACGAGCTATTTTGAGTAATCCGAAACTTTTGATTTTGGATGATTCTTTGTCAGCGGTCGATTTTAAAACAGAACGTAATATTGAACAACGGATCGCTAAAAATAGAAAAGAAGCAACAACGATTATCGCTGCAAGTCGTTTGAGTTCAGTTGAAAATGCCAATCAAATTTTAGTTATTGATAACGGAACTATTATTGAAAAGGGTACACATAAACAATTATTGGCACAGAAGGGTTGGTACTATAGTACTTTCCATCTTCAAGAAAAGACAGCTGAGCTAGAGGGGAGGCTAAATAATGGATAAAAATGAACAAGAGAATATACTTAAAAAAGTTCGTTCTCTATCTCGAAAAGATCGCAATAACATTTTAAAATGGTTGTTCAGTTTTGCGTGGGAGTTCAAAATTCAATTTGCGATTGCAATTGGTTTTGCTTTAGTTTTGAGTGTGATTAATATTTTCCTGCCACGAATGTTGCAATATTATATGGATAATTATTTGACTGACCAGAGTACAGGTTTGCGTTTAATTGTCGGTTTTGCAATTTTGTATGCCTTAGGAACTATTATTCAAGCTATTGTCCAATTTGTGCAGAACTTCTTCTTTGCGATGGGTGCTGAACGGACTTTGGAAAGAATTAGAAGCAAATTATTTCATAAGTTACACACTTTGGGATTAAAGTATTTTGATGTTACACCGGCGGGTTCAATCGTATCTCGTGTAACTAATGATACAAAGACACTGTATAATTTTTGGACGTTGTTTTTAATGATCATCGTGGCACTATTTTCGATGATTTCGGCTTTTATTGCCATGGCTTCAGTCCATATTTGGCTAGCTATTGTAACGGCGTTTTTTGTTGTTTTGCTCTATTTAGTCGTTTGGGTTTATCAACATATCAGTTCGAAAATCTATCAACGTTTGCGTGAATATTTAAGTCAAATCAACACTAAATTAAACGAGTCCCTGATGGGTATCAGTATTATTCAACAGTTCGGACAACAAGGTCGTAAAACTTCTGAATTTGAAAATAAAAATAATGCTTATTATCAAATGCGTCGTCAGATGATCAATGTTAATTCGTTCTTATTGAATCCGATGATCAATTTGATGTTCACTTTGGCAGAATTGATTGCGTTGTTAGGTTTTGGTTTGCAGAGTATGAATGCCTTCGTAGCAGCAGGTGTGATCTATGCTTTTATCTCATATCAGCAAAACTTCTTTAATCCATTAGGAAATGTGATGAATTACATGTCATTTTTCCAAGATGGATTAGTTGCTGGTTACCGAATTATGCGTATGTTTAATAATCAAACACTAGCTCCTAAACAAAATGAAGCTAGTTCACAGACAATCACAGAGGGAAAAATTGAATTCCGTCACGTTACTTTTGGCTACGATCCAGATGAACCAGTTTTGAAGGATATTTCCTTTACAGTTCAACCTGGTGAAAACATTGCCTTTGTTGGTCACACAGGTAGTGGTAAGAGTTCAATTATTAATATCATGTTGCGTTTTTACGAATTTGGTGAAGGTCAAATTTTGATTGATGATCATGATATTCGTGATTACTCAACGAAGGAATTACGTCAGAAACTCGGGTTGGTCATTCAAGAGCCTTATTTATTCTATGGTGATATTGCTAAGAATATTCGGATGTTTGATGACTCGATCACTGACAAGCAAGTTGAACAAGCAGGAAAATTTGTTGATGCTGATGAATTCATTCAAAAACTTCCTGAAAAATATCACGCACCTGTTACAGAACGTGGTGGTAGTTTTTCAACTGGACAGCGTCAATTGATCTCGTTTGCTAGAACTATTGTTAGAAATCCTAAAGTTTTAATTTTGGATGAAGCAACAGCTAATATTGATCCGCAAACTGAGCAAAGTATCACTAAGAGTTTGAAAAAGATGCGCGACGATCGAACAACAATTTCAATCGCCCATCGTCTGTCAACAGTTCAAGATGCCGATCAGATCTTGGTTTTAAGTGCTGGTCGAATCGTTGAACGGGGAACTCATGAACAATTACTTGCTTTAGGTGGCAAGTATGCTGAATTGTATGCGTTACAATCAGTTGAAAATGATTAACTATAACTTATATGCATGAAAGAGTATTTGAAATAAGTATTTAACATATCAAGCAATTTAGTTAACAATTGTATTTGTAAATAAAACAAAAAGGTTTGGTATTTAATGAAAAAACAAATAAATGAAGAATATTTTGATGGTGAACGTCCACTCTTTAAAGAGCACGATGCCCAAATTTCTGATACAACATTTGGTGAAGGAGAATCACCTTTAAAAGAATCTCGTAATATTGATTTGAAAGACGTTGTTTTCAAGTGGAAATATCCACTTTGGTATTCAAAACATGTCGTAGTTGATAATACAATTTTTGAAACAATGTCACGCTCTGGTATTTGGTATACCGAGGATATTGAAATTAATAATTCAGCGTTACAAGCACCAAAATTGTTCCGTCGTGCTTCTGATATTACTTTAAATAATGTTCATTTTGCGGATGCTGAAGAAACTTTGTGGACTTGTAATAATATCAAGATGAATAACGTTCAAGTAAACGGAAATTATTTTGGCAAAGATAGTGAAAATATTTATGCTGAGAATTTAAATGTAGTTGGTAATTATGTCTTCGATGGGGCTAAGAATATTGAAGTTCACAATTCGACTTTTGTCTCAAAAGATGCTTTTTGGAATTGTGAAAATGTTACAATTTATGATTCAAAAATCAGTGGTGAATACTTAGCTTGGAACACGAAGAATTTGACTTTAGTCAATTGCACGATTGAAAGTGACCAAGGACTTTGTTATCTTGATGGCTTAAAGATGATCAACTGCAAACTTTTGAGAACTGATTTAGCGTTTGAATATTGTTCTAATATCGATGCTGAAATCACGACAAATGTTATGAGCATTAAAAATCCCATCAGTGGTTCAATCAAAGTGAAGTCTGTCGACAAAATCATCTTTGATGATCCAGAAATTGATAAAGATAAAACTATTATTAGTGTGTCACAAAAAGTTTAATGGAGGAAAATGATAATGAAGTACGATTTTGAAACTCTAAACAAAACACGTGCAGGAAATTCAGCTAAGTGGGATGTTGGTGCCAATGAATTACCGATGACGATTGCTGATATGGATTTCAAGACCGCTCCAGAAATTATTTCAGCACTCCAAAAAAAGATTGAAATGGGCCTTTTCGGTTATGAAGAGATCCCTGATGACTATAAAAAAGCGGTCGCCGATTGGTATGAGCGTGAACACCACGTTCGCCCGCAAGAGGATTGGATGATTTTTGCCACAGGGGTCGTGCCGTCGATTTCTTCAGCAGTTCGTCGTTTGACCTCCTTAGGCGATAATGTTTTGGTACAAGCGCCTGTTTATAATATCTTTTACAATTCAATCGTAAATTCTGGTCGTCATGTGGTTTCGAATGATTTAGTTTATGATAAAACTGATCGTTCTTATTCAATTGATTTCACCGATCTAGAAGAGAAATTAAGTGATCCATTGACGAACATGATGATTTTGTGCAATCCCCACAATCCAGTTGGTAAAATCTGGTCAGTAGAAGAATTAACTAGAATTGCTCAATTGTGTTTGCAATACGATGTGAAATTATTCAGTGATGAGATCCACGGCGATATTACGTTCACCGAAAATGGATACAATCCAATTTTTGGACTGCCGGCTGAATTATTAAAAAATGTTGTAGTTGCCGTCTCCCCAAGTAAGACCTTCAATGTGGCCGCTCTACATGCTTCAACAGTGATTGTCCCAGATGATAATTTGCGTGCACAAGTCAGTCGAGGACTCAACAGTGAGGAATTGGCAGAACCAAACATTGTAGCGATTCCAGGAACGATAGCTGCTTATACACAGGGTAGTGCCTGGTTGAAGGCTTTAAAAGAAAAGCTATTGGCCAACAGAAAGCTGGTTTTAGACTATCTAGCTACTAATGTGCCAGAATTCAAGTGGGTCAAAGGCGAAGCAACGTATCTATTGTGGTTTGACGTATCAGAATTAACAGAAAACGTTACAGAATTAACCGACTTCATCCAAAAAGATACCGGTTTGATCTTAACGCCAGGTAGTGTTTATCGTGGTGACGGTTATCACTTTGTCAGAATGAATATCGCAAGCCCAACCGAAATGATTCAAGATGGTTTAAATCGTTTGCAAAAAGGTGTAAGTGATTATAAGAAATAGTGTTAGATGCCGTCTTCCGCAACAGCTCTGGGAAATTGCTGGAACGATGTGGGCACGACTGAGCATTTTCCAGAGCTGTTGCTCCAGACTAAATCCGATTCTTTGCAGTTGATCAGTAAATTCTGAAGTGGGTACTATTCTACTTAAAATGGACGAAGAACTGGTTTATAGTTTGGATACGTTATGGTTTTTCAATTTTTAATTAATTTAAATTGATATTAAAATAGAGGATCTTACTAGAACCGCAGATTATGCAGTCTAGTAAGGTCCTCTTTCTTTTTGAATTATTATGTCTATTTTGAATAAGGCGACACAATAATCCATTAAAATATAAAATCCTAAATCGGAATAGAATTACTATTTTTAAAGGAATGGAAAGCAAATACCCAAAAAGAGTGAAATTCAGTCCGGAATAGCAAAGCCGATTTGGCTCAGTGGTGAAATTCTGCTTAATGCTTTAGCATTTAGCAGAAGGTCGAGCTTGAAGACAATTTCCGGTTTTGAAATTGGCTCCAAGTCGGCCCACCACGTTCCAGCCAAAATCGGCTTTGCTATGGAGGACAACATACTACACCCAAAAACAATAAAAAAGCATGCCGCTTCAGACATACTTCTTTTTAAAACTATTCAATTCGTTTAGGCTTATAATTTTCCGACAAAATCAAAGTGTAAGAGTTAACCCCGAAGAAAGCAACAATTACCATTAGACCAGTCATAAAGAAACCTAAAAACATAAATCCTAAACCAAGTGCCAGACCAAAAATAGCAAAACAGCACATTAAGATCTTTGAAACACTAACCAAACTATACTCAGATTTGAAAACATAGTGATAGAGTGTATCGATTTTTCTGATTTTTTCATTAGCCACTTCAGGTTGATGCAGTTCCAAAATGATTCCGTAAGGTTCAACACCATCGACAATAATATCCTTGTCAAAGTCAGTTGGTACTACTTTTTTGAATCTACCGCCCATGATGCGAACAGTAGGGTAGGCACCTTGAACAAGGATTCGTTTTAAGTAACGGTTGATCGGATAAGTTCCAATTTTAACAGCAACTTGTCTAGGAAATTCTGCGTAAACTTCCAAATTTTTGTCGGTTGTCTTGAGACTAAGATTAGCTGAATCCAAGTTAGCAAGTTGATGAATTTTAAAAATGAATTTATTTTTTAGAATTTGTTTGTTCTTTTTACCCTCAAATAAATCTTGTGGGTTGATTGTATGAACGTAATGGATGTATTTTTCAAAAAATGCTGGAGCATCCTCACTCAGCGTGATTTTTTTATTAAATAGAATAGTCATAATTCCCCCAAAAATATAACGACTAACGATAGTATAACAAAAATGTATGCGCTTTTGTGGGAATTATTGAAAACGCTTTAAATTATTTTTTTATTTCGTGATTTAACCAATTTATTAAAAGTTTACTTACAATATTTTGCTGTTGACGATTACTGATTGTTGCAGAATTGTCGCCCTTTTGCTTACCATAGCTTCCAAAACCGGCATGATTGCCACCTGAAATCTGTTCATAAACTGTATTACTTGGCAGTAATTTTTTGGCTTTTTTATAGTTATTCCATTTCAAAACACCATCTTTTGAGGCAGTAATTGATAAAATAGGGACGTTGGTTTTCCGTAAATCACCTTTAGTTTCAGGATAACTTGCTAGGAAGAAAACTCCCTTGAGATTTTTTTGATGACTGTGTGCATAGCGACTGGCCATAGTTCCTCCGAGTGAGTGACCTCCGATGACATATCCATTTGTTTGCTCTACCTTATCAGCTAAATTTACTTTCAAGACTGCTAAGTCGAGTGGAAATCTGACGATATAAACGTTAAAGCCAGCTTCGGCGACTTTTTCAGCCCAAATGCTGTAACTTTTTGGTTCTACGAGTGCGCCTGGATAAAAAATTATATTTGGATTAGCATTATTTCCAGAAAATTTCGTAATATTGTCAGTTGTAGTAGATACCTTACTGGCAGACATTGCGGCAGTGCTTGGTTGATATTCTTTACTTTTAATGACGAAAAAAGAACCAGCACAGATTATTAGTAGCGTGATAAGGATTCCAATCAGCCATTTATATATTTTTTTCATAAGTTCCCTCCTAAATCTATCTATATTTTACTTTACAAAATGGCTAATTCTATGCTACATTTAAGAAAATTAAAATATCTAAAGATATTAAAAAGAAGGAGTACTGTATACTTTATCCACAGGGAGTTAAGGTGAGTGAAAACTTAACGTGTCGGTATGCAGGAAAAACATCTTTGTTTCTCTAGCTGAAATTTTTAAGAGTAGGACTAGACGTAACCAATACGTTACCATTGGAGAGTATATTTAATGTACTTTTGAGGTGTTTTTTAACAAAAAACTTGGGTGGTACCGCGGAAAGATCTTTCGTCCCTTTTATTAGGGATGGAAGATCTTTTTTTGTTTACAGTATTCCGGAAAAGGAGAAAGTTATGCAAGAAGTTTTAGTTAAAGATTTATACAAAAAAGAATTTGCTGACGGTGATAAAATCACTGTTTCTGGCTGGATTCGTACTATTAGAGGTTCAAAACGAGTAGGATTTATCGAATTAAATGACGGTTCATTTTTCAAGAACGTACAAGTAGTTATCACAAGTGACATGGAAAACTATGCCGAAGTAGTTAAGTATCCAATCAGTACAACAATTAAAGTTGTCGGTGAATTGGCACTTACTCCTAAAGCTCAACAACCATTTGAAATTCACGCAACAGAGGTAATCGAGGAAGGTTCATCAGACTCAGATTATCCATTACAAAAGAAAGCTCACTCATATGAATTTATGAGAACAGTAGCTCACTTGCGTCCAAGAACTAACACATTTTATTCAGTTTTCAGAATTCGTTCACTAGCAGCTTTTGCTATTCACGAATATCTCCAACATCATGATTTCGTTTATATTCACACACCAATTATCACTAGTTCCGATGCTGAAGGTGCCGGTGAAATGTTCCAAGTAACAACTTTAGACATGAACAATGTACCAAAGACAGACGATGGCAAGGTTGATTACAGCCAAGATTTCTTCAAGAAAGAAACTAACTTAACAGTTTCTGGTCAACTAGAAGTAGAACCATTCGCCTTAGCATTCAGAAATGTTTATACTTTTGGACCAACTTTTAGAGCTGAAAACTCCCATACTGGACGTCACGCTTCCGAATTCTGGATGATCGAACCAGAACTTGCATTTGCTGATCTTCAAGATGAGATGGACTGCTCAGAAGAGTTGTTGAAATATGTAATCAACTATGTGATGGATCACGCAAAAGAAGAATTAGACTTCTTGAACGAAAACGTTGATAATACTTTGATCGACCGCTTGAAAGCAACTGCTGGTGAAGAATTTGCCCACGTTACTTATACAGAAGCAATCGATATTCTTGAAAAAGCCGATGTTGATTTTGAAGTTAAACCTTATTGGGGATTAGATCTTGAATCAGAACATGAACGTTATCTATCAGAAAAAGTTTATAAGAAACCAGTCTTCATCACTGACTATCCTAAGGAATTCAAGGCATTCTATATGCGTGCAAATGACGATGGCAAGACCGTTGCTGCAGCAGACTTATTAGTTCCAGAAATTGGTGAGTTGATCGGTGGTTCACAACGTGAGGAACGTTTGGACAAACTAGAAGCTAGAATGGCAGAACTTGATATGAACGAAGACGACTACAAGTGGTACTTAGAATTACGTAAGTACGGTGGTACAGTTCACTCAGGTTTCGGTATCGGTTTTGAAAGACTAGTAATGTACATCACAGGTATGGAAAATATCAGAGATGTCATCGCATATCCAAGAACACCAGGAAACGCTGAATTTTAAGACAGAGAGCGGAACATAACGCATTAAGGCAAATAGCACCGGGTAATCAAAGAACGATTACCCGGTGCTATTTTCGTATATCAGCAACGAAATGGAATTTAATATTTGTATACTTGTTAATTATATAGTAACATGTACTAGAAAGTTGAGGTAATTAAAATGAAATACATTATTACTGGAGCAACTGGTCACTTGGGTGGTCATATTTTTAAAGAGTTAGATAAATTGGTTCCTAGCGGCGATATAACGGCAGCAGTTCATACAGTATCGAAGGCAAAGCACCTTGAGGAAACTGGGGCTAAAGTCGTCGGAATTGATTTTTTCAGCGAGGATTCATTAATATCCGCTTTTAGAAATCAAGATGTTTTAATTTATGTGCCAAGTAAGAGTCACGATAGTTTTAGTCGGGTCAGTGAATTGGAAAATGTCATTAATGCGGCTCAAAAAGCTGAAGTGGGGCATATTTTAGCAATGGGCTTTATCGCAGATCAAGTCAATAATCCTTTTGCTTTATCAGCCTTTTATGGATATTTGCCACGTCGTTTGGCAGAGTCGAATCTTTCCTATACTATCGTTCGTAACGCTTTATACGCCGATCCCTTGGTACCATATTTACCCGAATTAGTAGAACGTAAAAATGTTATTTATCCAATGAAAGATCAAGCCTTGAGTTTTATCAGCTTAGAGGATAGTTCTAAAGCTTTTGCTAAAGTCGCCTCAAGTAAGGACTTACTCACAAACGGTCGAATTTACACTCTAACTCAAGACCGCAATTACACGATGCCACAACTAGCAGAAGTTTTGTCCAAAGTAGCAAAAAAATCGATTGGTTATCAACCAGTCACGCTTGAGAAATTTGCTCAGATTTACAACGAGGGAAATGAAGGACATATGTTAGCCTCAATGTATGATGCTGGCGGTCGCGGTTTATTGAATGAAGTTAGTGATGATTATCAAAAAATCATGGGGCATTCAGCCACTAATTTAATTGATTTCTTAGATAGTAAATTTAATAAATAAATTCTTGACTGTAACGTTTGGGGATAGTTTATTCTGTTTAGAATAAATGAATGAAATATTAATGTGCTAATTTTTTGTTTAATAGTTCCAAGATATTTATTATTGAAAGTAAGTAAGTTTAGAGAGGGGAAATAAATTGATAACTTATAAGAACGTTGGGATGAGATATGGCCAGAATACAATTTTGCGTGATATCAATTTAACTATTAATGACGGTGAATTATTTGTCCTCGTGGGACCTTCTGGTAGTGGTAAGACGACATTGCTGAGAATGCTGAACCAGTTGACGGTTCCAACTGATGGGGATGTCTATTTCAATGAGCGTAAAATTAAGGATTACGATGTCCAGAAATTACGCCTGGATATGGGCTATGTTCTCCAAGATAGCAGTTTATTTCCCAATCTAAATGTTGAAGATAATATTGCTATTCAACTCGAACAAAAGGGGGTTTCTAAGGCTAAGCGTCATCAACGGGCAGCGGAACTCCTAGAATCAGTTGAGTTGGATCCAAAAAAATATGCTAAGCGCATGCCTTCGGAACTATCTGGTGGTCAGCAACAGCGAATTGCTATTATTAGAGCTTTGGCGACAGAACCGAGTTTAATTTTGATGGATGAATCTTTCAGTGCTTTGGATCCAGTTTTGAGAAAGAAGTCGCAAGATTTAGTTTTAAAACTACATCAACAATTTCAAACGACGATTGTATTTGTGACTCATGATATGCAAGAAGCTCTGCGGATGGGCCAACGGATTGCGGTTTTAAATAAAGGTGTGATTCAACAAATCGGTACGCCACACGATATCATGCAACATCCAGCAACGGACTTTGTTAGAAAATTCTTCGATACGAAGACGCCACATTGGTGGGATATGGAATTTTTGATTGAATCAGGTTTGTTAACAGAAATTCCTCATAATGATGCATTACCTGTGGTTACTGGATTTAAACAACTGATGAATCAATTGGGTGAGGTAAATCATTTTGAATTTCAATATAAGAATGTTAGTTATTCCATGACTGCCCAAGAATTAGTTGCTTATTTAGGACAAGAAGGGGGTAGTCGCTAATGCAAATGTTGATGCAGACAATTGTTGAGCAGCGAGGGGAAATTCTCAAAGCGTTGTATCAACATATTGAAATTTCTTTTATTTCACTATTAATTGCGATGCTGATTGCGATTCCATTAGCAATCTTATTGAGAAATCATCGTCGTTTTGGAGAAATTGGTTTACAAATTGCCGGGATCATTCAAACGATTCCTAGTCTTGCTCTGTTAGGATTACTGATTCCAATCGTCGGAATTGGAACAGTCCCTGCTGTGGTAGCTTTAACGATGTACGCAATCATGCCACTATATCAAAATACTTATTCTGGTTTGACTAATATTGATCCTAACCTTGAAGAAGCAGCGGTCGCCTTTGGCCTATCAAAATGGAAGAGGCTTCAACGATTAGAATTTCCATTAGCTTTGCCGATGATAATTTCCGGTATCAGAATTGCGTTAGTCATGATTATTGGTACTGCCACCTTGGCTGCCTTTATCGGAGCAGGCGGTTTAGGTGATTACATCATGTTGGGGATTCAACAGAACAATAATTACTACTTAGTTATTGGTGGTGTCTTGTCAGCACTATTAGCTTTTATTTTCAGTGCTTTATTAAAATTTATGGGTTCGTCAAAAAAACACATTTATGCTGGTGGGATAGTAGTCTTGTTACTAATTCTTGGCCTTGGTGGCAGTAAAATTTATCAAGCTGTCAAACCGCAACCAGTTGAGATTACCATCGCCGGGAAACTCGGTAGTGAACCAGAAATCCTGATGAATATGTATAAAGATTTGATTGAACAAGACAATAAGAATGTTGATATCACTTTGAAACCGAACTTCGGTGGAACGACATTCTTGTACAAGGCGTTAAAACGAAATCAAGTTGATATTTATCCGGAATTCACGGGAACAGTTTTGGAGGCACTTGTTAAATACGATAAAAAGACTCCAAAAGACCCAGAAAAAATCTATCAGATTGCTAAAAAACAGCTGGCAACCCAAGAGAATATGAGTTTCTTGCGTCCGATGAAGTATGAAAATGGTTATGATTTAGCTGTTACTAAAGAATTTTCCAAGAAGTATAACGTTACTAAATTGAGTGATTTGGAAAGGGTCAATAATAAAGTTCATGCTGCTTTTGACCCCGATTTTTCTAATCAACCAGATGGTTATTTAGGTTTGAAGAAGAAATACCATCTTAACTTTGCTCAAATCACGAAGATGGAACCAAGTTTGCGTTATAAGGCAATTGCCAACAAGAAGGTTAATTTAGTCGATGGTTATACGACTGACCCACAAGTTGAACAATACGACCTAGTTGTCTTAAAAGATGATAAACATTTCTTTCCACCTTACCAAGGCGCACCTTTGATGAATGAAAAATTTGCTAAAGAAAATCCTGGTATCGTTAAGAGTTTGAATAAATTAGCCGGAAAGATTTCGACGGAAGATATGCAAGATATGAATTATCAAGTTACAGTTAAAAATAAAAAAGCCAGTGTTGTCGCAAGAGATTATCTTGTTAAACATGGTTTATTGAAATAATAAAAAATGGAATCAATTAGGAGTTTCTTCCTAAATCGATTCCATTTTTGCTCTTAAAAATTAAAAATTGCTGTGATAAATGTTGCAGCTCCAAGAAAGATTCCGGGGATGTTAGCCCAAATGATTGGCCAATCCTTTTCTTTTTTGAGTAAGCCATAGGCTGTCCAAATGGTGCAGTTTATAAAAGCAACGAGTGGTTGAATAGGGTTTCCCTTACTCCCCGACAAGTTAGAGATAATCTGTGGAATGTATGAAACATACATTAGAACGGACATGGCACTAGCAATCGTTCCAATTCTATCTACTTTTTCTGAACTAATCCTCTGCAAATAATTGACTTCCTTTCCGAATTCACAGCTTTTTTTGTCTTCAGGATTATTTGGACCGAGTCATTATTTTAACAATTAAATCCAATATATTGACTACACCATGCAATATAAACTAGACATATCGTATTGTCAATCAAGACGATGTTTCATGAAACAAAAGCTGGGGCCATTAAAATAGACCAAGATAATCTTTTTTGATTACCTTGGTCTATTAATTTATCACATGTTTATTGCAATGCAGCAACTTGACGAACCATCATTAATTCTTCGTCAGTTGGAATTAACATAACTTTGATTTTTGAATCAGGGCTACTGATGATGCCTTCATCATTTGCTTCGTTGAGCTTGTCATCAAGTTTTACACCAAAAATTGCAAGCTCATCGATAACTCTTTTTCGTAGCCATGGATTGTGTTCGGCAATTCCACCGGCGAAGACTAATGCATCAGCTTGTTGTAGTTCAGCTAGAAAACTTCCGGCATACTTGACAACTCGGTTAATGAACACGTCGATAGCTAATTTTGCCTGAGGATTAGTATCTTCTTGAGCTTTGATATCACGCATATCAGAAGAAAATTCTGAAATTCCAAGCAATCCTGATTTTTGATTGAAAATATTCATTACTTCTTCAGGATCACTTAAATTTAATTCTCTCATTAAATAAGGAATCAATGCTGGATCGATGTCTCCGGAACGTGTTCCCATCGTAACACCATTTAGAGGCGTGAATCCCATTGAAGTATCATAAGCTTTTCCATTTTTGACGGCGGCGAGTGAGGCACCACTACCCAAGTGCATCGTAACTAAATTGATTTTATCTTGTGAGATCTTTAATAATTCACTAGCACGTCCGGTCAAATAAGTGTGAGAAATTCCATGTTCTCCATAACGACGGATTTGGTATTTCTTAGTCAATTCATAAGGTAAACTGTAAATCGCGTTTTTCTCAGGTAGATCGGTAAAGAATTGACTATCGAAAACGGCATATTGGACTGCATTAGGTAGGGTCTGAGCCATTGTTTCAATCCCTTTAGCTTCCATCGGATTGTGCAATGGAGCGAAGTCACTGAGTTGCTTGATTTGTGTTAAAACTTCAGGAGTGATCTCAACGGCATGTTTGAAGATTTGACCACCAGCAACAACTCGATGAGCAACGGCAGTTATTTCGGAAAGATCATGGATGATTGCTAACTTTTGTAATTCATCAAAGACCAGTTGAGCGGCCTGTGTTTGAGTTAATTTATCTTTGGTCATTTGACTCTTCTTACCATTATATTTGATTCTAAATAATGACTCAGGTAAGTTGATTCTTTGCACATCGCCACTGGCAAGGACTGTTTCGGAGGGCATTTCGAATAATTTCCATTTTAACGATGAACTACCAGCATTGACAATTAAGTTTTTTTGCATTACAAAACCACTCTTTTCTTTTATTTAATGAAAATCTAACCAGTAATTATGTTATATAAATCTCTTCATCATTGCAACAATTGTCACTGATGAAAAAATTGTTTTTCGAACAATATCACTTGCGTAAAATCATAAAAGTTTATTATAGTTAAAATTGCGCTATAAAAACTTATCTTGGGAGATTAACAATGAAAACCGCAGTTTTTTTCGTACTAGATGAAAATGTCGACTGGGAGGGACCATATTTATCTAGTCGTTTGAATCAAAACTCAGAATGGACAGTCAAAACGGCTGCCACAAATTCTGAAATAGTTTCAACGGGGGGATTCAAAACTAAGGTCGATTATACAATTGAAGATTTACCAAAGGATTGTGACTTGTTAGTTCTAATTGGCGGCAAGTTTGATCCTGCTTTGAGCGAAATAATCGATTTAAGAATCAAAAAACAACAACCACTCGCAGCAATCGGAGAAGTAGTTGACTACTTAGTTAGCAATCACCAAGTGAGTGAACGTTTACTAACAGATGAACTGTACGCTGAGTCAAACTTGGTTGCCGCTAAAACTGCTTTGGGGAACGAATTTGCTGATGCTGTCTTAAAGATGGTTGATTTCACTTCAGATAAGACGGTCAAGGCTTTGGCTGAGTTTTACGACAATGGTTATTTTGAATATTGTCAAAAATACGGTATTACAGTCTAGTTTACAGAAATTTATTAATATTCTATTATAAGAACATTGAGGAGGCTGAATTATGCATTGGTTATGGGTCTTAATTGTTGGTGCTATCATTGGTGCCATTGCTGGCGGTATTACTAATCGTGGTGAATCGATGGGCTGTTTTAGTAATATACTTGCTGGTATCGTTGGATCAGCACTAGGTGAGTGGTTACTCGGTTCTTGGGGACCACAATTGGCAGGAATGTATTTGATTCCTTCATTGATTGGTTCGATTATCTTAGTAGCAGTTGTTTCTGTAATATTTGAAAAAAGGTAAATCCACAATGGATTTACCTTTTTTAGATGCTTTCTAAACGACCAACATAGCCTAAGTACGTACGATGCGTTTTATCAGAAATTTTAATTTTAGTTACGGAAGCATTTGGAACCTCTAGGATATCATCAATATCAGGGGCGTTTGTTACTAATTGAATGAACGAACGAGTAACGAATCCGTGACACGAGACAAGAATTTTCTCACTATCTTTTTTTGCCATATCATCGATGAATGATTGGAGGCGTTCTAAAACTTCCTGATATGTTTCAGCATTCTTTGTGTAGTCAGAGTAATTGCTCTTGAAGTAGCCATTTTCGCTGAAACACTGTGGATAATCTTTTTCGACCTCAGCAGCGACGGCTCCGTCCCAGTCACCATAATTGATTTCGCGCAGGCGGTCATCGGTTTGAATCTTTAATTTATCTTGATTCAAAATTTCCGCAGTTTCTTGAGCACGTTTGAGGGGGCTGGCAATAATCTCATCAAAATCTGCAATGTTCAATTGTTCTTTCAAATAATTAACTTGTTTTTTACCAGTTTCGTTTAAATTCAAGTCTGTTGCTGAGCCGTTGATTCGACCGGTGTAATTAGTGTCAGTTTCACCGTGTCTGACAATGTATAATTCGACCATGATACCTCTCCTTAATTAATATGATTTAAGTATTTCATTAATACGCTTACATTGCAAACTTCTTAGCAATTAATTTTTTAATTAGAAATATTTTTGATGATGACAACTGAGCCCAAAAAGAAGAGTGCTGCGACAGCTGCAGTGATTGGTAACATCGAAAACATCTTCGCTGGCAAAACTAAAGCGAGTAGTGGAAAGGCAAAAGCAGCTGGAAGTTTGATCTTCAGTAATTGTAATAATAAGAAAACTAATGGTAAAGCAATAATTGTCGTAATTAACCAGGAAGCAATTACGCTATGCACTAAAAAGCCGATACTTGCCGCACCAACTAGTGCAATAAAGTGTTTGATTCCCATTTGCCAACTGTATGAAGGCTTTTGCAGGACTTCAAAGAAAACTACCATCACAGGTGGGATAGCGGCCATTTGAGAGAAACCAAAGAACCAAACGCCACTGACCCAAATGACGGCCATGATTGAAAAGAGCGCCATATGGTGCTTTTTGATAGCGGCGCTAGGGTCAGTTTGTTTGTAATTTCCTTGAATGAAGACCCCGCAAGTTAGTATTAAAGTAAATAACAAAATAGCTACGATAAAAGACCAGTGGGTCGCGTTGATAATTATAGGTAGTAGTCCAGTCGCAAATGATGGCGCCAAATTTGATTTCAATACTTTTAAGAGCAAGAGCATTAGGATCAAACCTAAAAGAACTTTTTGAGCGTATGAAATTGACAATTGATTGATCAAGAAGCCGATAATGGCAGTCCCGGAAGGGGCAAAGAAGATTTTCGAAGGTTGATTGATCCAGCCGCCATTTTGGTAAATCCAGGTCCCGGCAGTTAAAGCACCAATTTCTGGTAAAATAATTTCTAAGTCATTTAAGAAAGTTGCACTGGCAACCATAAAGATAATTAGTAAGAATCCAATCAGATAATTTCTTTTCTCGATTGTATTTAAATCCATGTCTCTTTCAATCCCTTTTGAATAAAATCTTGAAAAAATAATTTATTTTTTCAGCAAAACTAGCTAATTCTAACATATAGAAATAATTATTGTAAATATTTTTAATATATTATTGGAATATTAGTACTGATATCTTAAAACTGATTGTAAGTTTACAATATGGAGAATGGTCTAGACATCTCACTATCAGATACTAGAATGAAAGTGTAAAGACATGAGGGAGGAAAACCTGAAGCCTAAATTTTCTAAATGAAGATAAAAGAAGGAATTATATTATGGATGCTAAAGAAAAAAGAGCAACCAGGACTTATGATATGGATCAAATTGATGATCTTTTATGTGAATTAGATGACTCGAAGATCAGAATCAATGCGTTGATGGATTACAATTTAAAACTGAAGCGCGTTGACGATGAGCATGAAAATAAAAATATGTTAGCGAATGAATATAAAAGATTGAGTCCAATTATTGAACTTTTGAATACCGATATATTTGAATCAATCGATAAATCAATTAAGATATTGGATTCACATGCAGCAAGTGATACAAATGAGGATAAAAAGTGATTTTTTGAAGGATTCATCTGACTGAGAGGTCATGAGGGTCCTTTTTTTTGTAATTTTTAACCTAAAAACAGTTTTATTTATACCTAATAACGAATTTCTATTGACATTGAAGTGTGTTTTTTGTAACATTTTGTTGTTAATGGGCATTCGCCAAATGGTAAGGCAGCGGACTCTGAATCCGCAATTTATTGGTTCGAACCCAATATGCCCAATATTAAATAAGCGTGATTTCAAAATCGTTAGTTAAAGCTAGCGATTTTTTTGATTGAAATTTTTAAGCTTTCTTTAAAAAAGCACTGTTAAAATATAACTATTATAAAATAAAGTTGTATAAGGAAAGTAGGTGTGACAGATGACGAGAGTTGATAGATTACATCGCAGAAGAAAGGCCGAGAGAGTCAATTTCAATTTGATGATCGTAAAAGTTTTTATTGTTGTCGTGGTGATTTATTTCATTTGTCAAGCTGTCCTGACAATCAATTAGGTCTGTGCAGAAACTTTGCTCGTTTTACTGGTAACTTGATAAACTTTAATCATAAACATATGAGAGGAGTTTTATTATGAGTATTGAAAGTAAAAAAGATGTAGTCAAAGGTAAGACGAATCAAGTAGTAGGTAAAGCTTCTGGTGATGATAAAAAAGAATTAAAGGGTAAAGCTCAAGAGGCTATCGGCAAGGCTAAAGATAAAGCTGATGAGGTAGTTGATAAAGTTGCCCAAAAAGTTAATGAGAAATAATTAAATATGGATTATCTTTCTTTAGATTAATCTATTATGCAATACAGCAAAAAGATCGTATTAATGAAATTTATTAGTACGATTTTTTTGTTTTATTAATTTAGAAGTAAAAAATATTTATTGAAGATACATAATTTTGATTCTTATGTACTGTTAAATTTATTCAAGTACAAATTATGAATAGAGTCGAATCTATTTAGAAATTTACTAATTAACAGCAAAGAATAGGATCTAGTCTGTTGCGGAAGACGGTATCTAACTACCCCTCAATAAAGAACAACAAGTTTTGCTTGTTTTTTCATGATACTGCTCATAAAATCAAAAGATTGTGTTACATTATTAAATGGAGTGAAATAAATATTTTTGTGAGGTGAATTAATGGAGAAAAGCGAGATATTAGTGACTACAACTGAACATATCCCAGGACACGATTACGAAATTATTGGTGAAGTGTTTGGACTAACAACACAATCCAAAAATGTAGTTAAAAATATCGGTGCTGGATTCAAAAACATTGTCGGTGGCGAAATCAAAGCTTACACAGAATTACTAACTGAAGCCCGTGATATTGCAATTAGTCGTTTGAGAAAAAACGCGCAAGACATGGGAGCTGATGCCGTAGTAATGATGCGTTTTGATTCCGATTCGATCAGTGCAGATATGGAAACAGTTGCAGCATATGGTACCGCAGTAAAATTTAAGTAAGGTGATTGAATGGCTCTAGAATATAATAAAAGTTCTTTGTCAGCATGTACGAGCATTTTAATAGGTAAGAAAGCTACAGTTGATGGTTCAACTATTATTGGCCGAAATGAAGATGCTAAAGCTTCCTGGCCTAAACATTTTGTGATTCATGCTCACAAAGAATATACCGATGAACAAAAATTTGTTTCTAAAGCCAATGATTTTCAAATGGACCTGCCTAAAATTCGCAATAAATATTCTGCCACTCCTGAATGGACCTTCAAAGAAGGATTGTTTGAAGAGGATGGATTTAACGAATTTGGCGTTGGTATGAGTGCGACCGAAAGTGCTTATTCGAACCAACGTGTTTTAGGCGTTGATCCCCTTGTTGAAAATGGTATTGGTGAGGAAGCAATGATCACGGTAGTTTTGCCTTACGTAAAGACTGCAAGACAAGGCGTTTTACGCTTAGGTAAGATTATTGAACAATACGGAACTTGTGAAACTAACGGAGTCTTATTCTCAGATAAAGATGAGGTTTGGTACTTCGAAAGTGGATCAGGTCATTATTGGGTAGCACAGCGTATTCCCGACGATAGCTACGCTGTGGTAGCCAACCAATTAGCTATTCAAGAGATTGATTTTGATGACGAAAATAATTTCTTATATCGTCAAGATATTAAAGAATTTGTTGAAAAAAATCATTTGAATAGCTGTCCAAATACTTTCAACTTCCGTGAAATATTTGGCACACATGATTTATCCGATGAGATTTATAGTACGCCACGTGTTTGGTGGGGACAACAAGAGTTTTCTGGCAAGACGGATGAAAGTCCTGAGAGTGAAAACTTATCTTTCATCAAGAAAGCCAATCGCTTGTTGAGTGTTGACGATGCTCAATACTTCTTGTCTTCACATTTCCAAAAGACGCCTTATGATCCATTGAATGAATCAAAAGATAATAAACGTTTTCGTCCAATTAGTTTGGCTAAAACTCAAGAATCACATGTTCTACAAATCAGACCTAATTTGGCACCTGAAGTTGGATGTGTGCAATGGTTAGCCATGGGTGTAGCTTCGCAAAGTGTCTATGTTCCTTTCTATATGGGAATCACCGACACACCAGAAGAATACAAACTAGGTGAGTTGCCATACGACAGTAAGTCAGCTTATTGGACATATAAATTGGCTGGGGTTTTATTGGACGGCCACTATAAAGAACTTGGAAAAATGTTCCAAGATAAGCAAGCGGAGATCAATATCACGCTTCGCAAGAAGTTGTTGGATTTTGATAACCAAAGCTTAAAAATAGATGATGATAAATTACCTAATTACTTAACTAAGGCTTCATTTGAGATGGCAAAAATCTCACTTGATGGCTATAAAGAGCTTATTGCTCAGTTAATTACGGACTCGACTGATTTTTCACCTCTTAACTTTAAAACAGATATGAATCTATAGATTCATACATTTAAATAAATGAGGGGTTTAAAAAAATGAATGATAGTGTTTCGCCAAAAAAATCAATCACACTATTTAGTTTGATCATGATGATTTTCACGGCAATCTTTGGTTTCGCTAATACAACTGTTGCTTATGAACAGATGGGATTGGCAAGTATTATTTGGTACGTTTTCGCGGCTGTATTCTTCTTCCTACCAGTAGGATTTATGATGGCCGAATATGGTTCCGCTTTTAATGAAGCAAAAGGTGGAATTTATTCTTGGATCGATGGAGCTGTTGGAGCAAAATGGGCTTTTATCGGTACATTCATGTGGTTAGCTTCATGGGAAGTTTGGCTAGTTTCAACTTCTTCTAAAGTTTGGATTCCGTTGTCTACAACTTTTGCAGGCCATGATACAACTCAAACTTGGGGGATGTTTGGTCTTAGCGCCACACAAGTTATCGGTATTTTAGCCGTTCTTTGGATCATTTTTGTTACATTTACAGCTACACAAGGAATCGAAAAAATCACTAAAGTTTCTAACTTCGGTGGTATCATGATGATCCTATTACAAGTTATTTTCTTCGTTTTGAGTTTGGCAGTTCTTTTCATGTCAGGCTTTCACACTGCAGAACCAATTCAAGGATTAGATACATTTATCCATTCGGCTAATCCTGCTTTTGCCTCACCACTCGGGATGGTCTCATTCATCGTTTATGCAATCTTCGCATACGGTGGTATGGAATCAGTCGGTGGTGTGACTGATAGTATGAAGAATCCTAAACGTGATTTTCCACGTGGTGTTTTGATCTCAGCTATTATCATTACCGTACTTTATTCATTGACAATTCTTTGTTGGGCTATGAGTGCCAACTGGAATTCAGTTATTTCTAAAGGTAACGTTAACTTAGGAAATATTACTTATGTTATGATGAGTAACCTTGGATATCAATTTGGTATCCATACCGGAATGGGAACAACTGCTGCCTTAACGCTTGGTAAGTGGTTAGCACGTTTCACAGGTTTTGACATGTTTATCCTTTACATGGGTTCCTTCTTTGTGTTGATTTATTCACCATTGAAGTCATTCGTGTTAGGTACACCAAAAGACTTTTGGCCTGAAAAGGTTACTAAATTAAACAAACACGGTATGCCAGCTTATGCAATGTGGATTCAAGCTATTGTTGTTATCGTTTTGATTTTGATCGTTGATATGGGTGGTAAGAATGCTAAAGCCCTATACAACGTTTTGACATTGATGGCTAACGTTTCAACAACAGTTCCATATTTGTTCTTAGTTGGTGCCTATCCATTCTTTAATTTAAACAAAGATATCGAAAAGCCATATTTGTTCTATAAGAATAAAAAAGCTATGTGGACCGTAAGTATTATCGTGTTCTTAGTTCTCGCATTTGCTATCATCTTTACCTTGGTACAACCAATCGTTGAAGGAGCTTATACAGATGCCCTTTGGACAATCATTGGACCGGTAGTATTTGGATTAATCGGGTTCATTCTGTATTACAGATATGAACATAAAACTAAAGAAAAAGCATCCGAAACTGCAGATGCAACAAATTAACCAAGATATATAAAAAGACTCAGAAATCTATATGATTTCTGGGTCTTTTTTTTGCTTTAAAAAATTATTTAGCAATTTTTTTGGTTTTTTTTAAAAAAAATTTCATTTTGATTTCCAAATGTCATATAGTGACGACCCTCAATGCTAATATCTTAGTGTAATTTAAATGATTGGAGGGTTAAGTATTGGATAAACGTATTAAATATGCAGGGGTTGCGGCTGCAATGTTGTTATCGGTTGCACCTATTATAACACCGATAACAAATGTTTCCGCAGAAACAATTACGCAAGCTACTAACACGGGCGTGAAAAGTTATTTGGATTTTGATATTGATGTCGCTGAAAATGGACCAGCTAATTTAGGATTTTATGCCTCGACTGATGATGGTGGCAAAAAAGTTTGGACACCTACTTGGGTTTATGCTTCAAAAGTTGGAGAAATTGATAGTGTGACAGCACCATTTATTAATGGATATGTACCAAATTATAAACAAATTGCCTTTCTAAGAACGTCAAAAGGATATTCGTTAATAACTAATCTTTATTATACGAGAAATGGCAACGTGTCTACTACAAATGATGCGGCTACTAAAATTAGTTTCATATTTGAGCTTGCAAGGAATGCTAAAGTCTTTGATGACAATGGTAATCCAACATCAAAAAGTTTGTCGAATTCAACTATTTGGCATGTTGATCAACAAAAACGTATTAATGGTATTACCTATTATAGAATTGCCACAAATGAGTGGTTGAGTTCTAACGATGGCTTGACTGTGACTTTAGAGAAACATGTTGTGGAAACTAAGGGACAATCAGCCCTGTACAATTCGTTTGGTCAAAAGATTTCGAATCGTGCTTTAGCAGCTAATACTAGATGGAAGTACGACAGACGAGCATGGATTAACGGAAAAGAAATGTTTCGTGTCGCTACCAATGAATGGTTAAGTTCTAGCAATGTTGCTAGATTCTTTTAGAAAATTATTAAAAAATTATTAAAAGTTAATTTGGGGGATTATTTTTATGGATAAAAGAGTTAAATATGTTGGAATCGCAGCCGCAACACTATTGGCAGTTGCTCCAATCGCTGCACCAGTTATGACAGTTTCTGCTGCTGATAATAATGCTGATACAACAGTAAATGCCAATGCTAAGAGTACTGAGGAAAGTAATTCTAGTGTTGATACAACTAAAGATGATAATGCTAAGGATGTATCTGAAAATACTGACACTAATTCGAATGCTATTACCGATTCAGAAAAAGATAGTACTGAATCAGATACAAATAATGAAGTAGATACAGATACAAAAGATACTACTGAAACAAATGAAAGTAATGAAGTTGCTGGTGGAGTTTATAAAACATCGTATACAAAAGGGTATAGCCAAGATCATACTGACGAAGATGGTCAACCTATAAATTATCTTACTGGTACCTTTCCAGTAATGTTAGGAAATAAGCAAATTCAAATTTCTTATGATGAATTGGGATTCGTTGGTAATACTCTTTATGAAGGAGAATATGTTGCATTACCATATATTCAAGGATACAAGTCAGATCAAGAATATATAAAAATTAATGTCGTTAGAGATCCTAAAACAAATAAGCCAACAGGCATCACATTACCCGGTGGAGTTCCAACATACACAAAAAATGATTCATCAACATCTACCTCAACAGAGAACCTAGAAGCCTATCCAGTAGATCCAATATATTCAGATAAAAAGGGACAAGAAAGTCTTCCAAATTCTTCTAATATTACAGCTGAACAAAAGACTCATGCTCAAAAATGGATTAATGATATGAAAGATTCTATCGTTCTTTCCAAAGATGATTTTCTAACCATGGATGACTACCATACAATCTATATTGTAGGATCAGATGGCTGGTTCCATATGCCAACGAATGCTTTAACCCCAAAGAGTGACTTTTATGGAGAATTCGGTGATTCTACTAAATTCTTTATGAAATTTAATAATACGAATGATCCATTCTTCGATAATGATCATTATGAGGTATTTGCCACAGCAACAGCTAATGATGGCAATCTCACAAGAAATCTTTCTGCTGCTGAAATTGATACACTTATCTTACAAAAAGGTGGAAAAGGAGTTACATTCCATTTTGGGATTCATTATCAAGAAAATCCTGTTAAAGGAAATGGTACTTGGAATTATTACTTAGAAGGTAAGTCAAAACAAATCGCCAAAAAAGATGTTGTAGTATTGCCAGCTGGCAGTAAAGCCACAAATATTAAAACAGAAGGATCAACCGGAACAACTGTAGCAGATAATACGAATACAGGTAGTTCTACAGGAACAACTACAAACACAAATAACAATACTAATACAAATACAAAACCAACAACAGATAATAATAAAAACGAAACAACAGAAACAAACAAAGATGAACACAAAACAACTCCAGCTGTAGAACATCACGCAGTATATGCAACAATCTCAAGTACAAAGTTGTACACAGCTGATGGTAAATTGATCACCAACCGTCAACTTAGTGCAAATTCAACTTGGAGAGTTGACCAAGAAAAGACTATCGACGGTGAAACATATTATCGTGTAGCAACAAACGAATGGGTCAAAGAAGAAAAAGGCCTAGAAGTAAATGTTATAAATTCTGTTATCGAAACTAAGAACGATGCAGCATTGTACGATTCACAAGGTAAGAAGATTACAAATCGCATCCTTGCCTCAAACAGCGCTTGGAGAACCGACAGAACGGCTACAATCAACAATCAATTGATGTATCGTGTCGCAACTGACGAATGGATTGCTGCTAGAGATATTAAATAATAAAATTTTGTGAAAAGGGGATAACCATGAAATTTAATAAACTAATCACGCTTGCTGCATCATTGACAATTGCCTTAACCGGAGCATTGTTTGTTTCACAACAAGACGTCTCCGCTGCTGCTTCAAAAGTTACAAGTACTAAAAACAGTATTTCAAAGCTTTATACTGAGAAAGGTGATTTGATTACAAACAGGGCTTTAGCACCAGGAACAAATTGGCTTGTTGATCGAGTGTTCTATCACGATGGTGAAACGTATTATCGTGTAGCAACCAATGAGTTTTTAAAATCATCATCTACAACAAAAATCTATGATAAAAGTAATCCAAATCCTAAATACATTCCTAATATTCGTAGAATAAATGACTATTTTATTAAATATGTTAATGCCTTACATGCTGCAAATGGAACACCACAAATTGCATTTTCGGAAGATATGTTTGAATACGCTAATCTTCGTGCTTATCAACAAGTTGGTGATACGTTAGATCACTCTACTGGGACAAGAAACGTGGGTGAAAATTTACACTTACCTGGCTTCGATTATTACCTAGCGATGGGAGTTTCTGATAAAGATACTGCCTGGCAAATTTTTCAGGCTTGGTATGACGAATATAATAATATAACTTCCAAAAATCAAGTTGGACATTTTGGGCATCGTGCTGAGCTAATATATACAGGTTCACCAGCAGCATTAGGTATGTCAGATAATGCAGTTGCGTTTAATTCTGAATGGACAAATGATTATTCTGGATATATGAGTGTTTATAATTATATCGGTACAAATCCAAATACCAAATTTATCTCCAAAGATTCTGTAAAATAATTAAATTATTTTTTCCAATGACAAGTAGTGTCGTGGTCAAATGTTATCTTTAATGTGTTAAAAATTTATATATTTATGGGGGAATTTCATTATGAAGAAATTTGTTAAATATTTAGGAGTTACTGCAGCTATGCTTTTAACTGTTGCGCCATTTGTTGCACCTATCGAGACGACTACTGTTCAAGCATACTCAGAACCAGATGGTACTCTAGATAAACCAGATGCAACTTATACTGACAATGGTGATGGAACCTACACTTTACATGGAACTATCAATGCTGAGATTTGGACTTCAGAGGACAGTCTTGAAAGTGGAAATGCAATTCCTATTTCTGTTGAAGGATTAAAAGTAAATTCTAAAGGTATTGTTAGATTTGCTGCACCAACGATTGATGGTTATAAAAATAATTCTGATGGTTATTATGAACTAGATCTTGATAACGATGGTGCTTATGTATATACCACACCAACTTATATACCAACTACTACCGAGACTATTAATAAAAATAAAACTCTCGGTACACCTTATTCAGCTACAGTAACTTTGACTCGTAAGTTATTTGCTTGGGATGATAAAGGAAATGGAATTAACGTGCCAGGAACAGATGAGTATACTTATATTCCAGCTGGATCATCTTGGAAAGTAGATCGTAAGATGTACAGAATGGGTGAAACATATTACCGTATTGGTACAAATATTTGGATTGATAGTCGATATGGTGTTCAAGAAAAAGATAGTAAAAATGTTGTAACTACAAAGTGGGATTCTGCTTTGTTTACAAAAGATGGCAAAAAGATTAATAATCGTGCCTTAGCCGGTAATACTTCTTGGTTAACTGACCAAACTGCTACTATTAACGGTAAGACAATGTATCGTGTTGCTACAAACGAATGGCTTTCATCATTCGATGTTAAATAATTAAGGTTTAGAGTTTAAAAGTCAAAAAGTTCCAGTTTATCCAATTATTTTCGGATAAACTGGGATTTTGACATATCGTGACGAGGGCAAGTCGTATACTGTTAATGGAATCAGATGATTCCGAATATTTCCTCTATATCGTTTATGACTATGTGACATGCCCGTGTCCGTAGTACAAGTTAAAAGTTCAGAAATCAATTGATTTCTGGGCTTTTTTGTTGTGCTAAAATATTAAATTGTCAACAATCTAGTTTTAAAAACTAGATAATATGGTTTACATAACTAAAATAAATGGTATTATTAGTCGGTGACCTATTTAGCTTAAATGAACTTAATTTTAAGAGGTGAAAAGATGTATCAAATACTGACAGACTCTGAATGTGATTTACCCTTGGCAACTTTGAAAGACAGTGGGGTAGACGTAATTTACTTTCATACCAAAGTTGGTGATCGAGATCTCGCCAACGACTTGGGTCAAAGTTTAGACATTAATGATTTTTATCAAGAAATTTTATCTGGCGCAATGCCGACGACAACGCAAGTAAATGTTGGGGAATATTTGGAATTCTTTAAAAAATATGTCGAAAAGGATATTCCAATTGTCTATGTAGGATTTTCTGGTGGTTTAAGTGGTTCATTGTCCAGCGCCAATCAAGCTAGAGAAATTCTTTTGGAATCAAATCCCCAAGCTGATATTAGAATTGTTGATACTTTAGCTGCTAGTGGTGGTGAAGGGCAATTAGTTTTAGCCGCGATTAGACTCCAAAAAGCTGGTGCCACGCTGGATGAATTAGTTAACTGGTTTGACTTAAATAAATTACGCTTACAACAGTGGTTTACTGTTGACAACTTGAATTACCTGTATCACGGTGGTCGTATTTCAAGAACCTCAGCCGCTTTGGGGACTCTGTTGAAAGTCAAACCCATTTTGGACGTGGATGCTGATGGCAAGTTACGAATGGTTTCAAAGACGCGGACACGGAAGAAATCGTTACTCGAATTGGCGGATAAAATTGTTGCTGCTATGCAAAGTGATCAGGGACAACCAATTATTATCACGACCAGTGGCGATTATGATGCTGCTAAAATCGTTAAGGAGCGGATAATTGACCAAATCAGCCAAGCGGATATTCAGATTTATCCAATTGGGATGACAATTTCGAGCCATACTGGAGTTGGGTGCGTAGCGGCTTTCGCTATGGGTCCTGAATTCAGAAATTAAATTATTTAGTTATTATTGTAAAAAAACCTCCACAAATTTTGGAGGCTGCTGAAAAAGTAGTTTCTTTGATAGAAAGCGCATCTAATCGTTCCAAAGATTAGATAGCGCTTTCTTTTTTGTTATAATTTAAG